>NZ_QETJ01000017.1:0-57919 GCF_003105095.1 Pseudomonas sp. NDM
CATCAAATTGACTGACACACCGCTATCGCGAGCAGGCTCACTCCTACAATTCGATTTGTGGTGTGGGTTAGAGCGGGGCGGGCTCTTGCGCCGGTTTTGATTTGTCGATCGCCGGCACATGCAGGTTGCCTTCGGCCACCTGGTCGCCCTCAAGCTGCGGCTGGGTCACCCAGGTCAGGATGTCGTAGTAGCGCCGGATGTTCGCCACGAAATGCACCGGTTCGCCGCCGCGGGCGTAGCCGTAACGGGTCTTGCTGTACCACTGCTTCTGCGACAGGCGCGGCAGGATCTTTTTCACGTCCAGCCACTTGTCCGGATTCAGTCCTTCCTTCGCCGCCAGTTTGCGCGCGTCATCCAGATGGCCGCTGCCGACGTTGTACGCCGCCAGGGCAAACCAGGTGCGGTCCGGCTCCTGGATCGAATCGTCGAGCTGATCCTTCATGTAAGCCAGGTACTTGGCGCCGCCCATGATGCTCTGCTTGGGATCGAGGCGGTTGGATACGCCCATCGCCTGCGCGGTGTTCTGGGTCAACATCATCAGGCCGCGTACGCCAGTTTTTGACGTCACCGTCGGCTGCCACAGCGATTCCTGATAACCGATGGCGGCGAGCAAGCGCCAGTCGACTTTCTCTTTCTTCGCGTAATTCTTGAAGTGCTGTTCGTATTTCGGCAGGCGCTGCTGCAGGTGCTGGGCGAAGGTGGTAGCGCCCATGTAACCAAGGACATCGACGTGGCCGTAGTAGCGGTCTTTCAGGCGTTGCAGGGTGCCGTTCTTCTGCACCTTGTCCAGGTAGGCGTTGATTTCGTTGAGCAGGCTGTTGTCTTCGCCCGGACCAACCGCCCAGCTTTGACTGCGCGCGTCGCCAAGGTCGAAGGCCACGCGGATGTTGGTGAAGTACACCTGATTCATCGCCACTTCGTTGGAGTCGACCAGAGTCAGGTCAATCTGGCCCTCATCGACCATGCGCAGCAGATCGACCACCTCAACCGCGTCGGATTCTTCGTATTCGATACCGGGATATTTCTGTTTCAGCTCGGCCAGTTGCTCGGCGTGGGTGCTGCCCTTGAGCACGGTGATCTTCTTGCCGACCAGATCCGCCGGATCGGTGGGCCGCGACTGGCCGTTGCGGTAGATGATCTGCGGGGTAACTTCAAGGTAGGAGTGGGAGAACCGCACCTGCTTCTTGCGCTCGTCGCTGCTGACCAGACCGGCCGCCGCGAGCACCGGGCCGTTCGGCTTGCCGACCTGATTGAACAGGTCGTCGAGGTTGTCGGCGGTTTCGATCTTCAGCTCGACGCCCAAATCGTCGGCAAAGCGCTTCACCAGCTCGTATTCGAAGCCGGTTTCACCGCTGCGATCCTGAAAGTAGGTGGCGGGGCTGTTGCGGGTAACCACGCGCAGCACACCGTCCTCCTTTACGCGCTCGAGTGTGTTGGGTTTATCAACACAACCACCGAGCATCAGGAAGAGTCCGGTTGCGATCAGCCATTTGGCGTATCGCGGACGCAAAGCCGTTGGGAAAAACATCTGCGCAGTATACGCAAACGGCCACGGGCGCCATATCTCGACAGCGTAGGAGTAGTCTGCTAGCGATCACAAATCCGAGCGAAATCCCTTGAATACGGGCCTTGCCGGCATTTTGTTACAGTAAAAATAAGCCGTCCCTGAACGCCCGATTTACCTGACCCCGGAGGCAGAAACACAGATCGCCACCCGAGTGCAACCGTGCGTAGCGTTTCGGGTGATGTTGAGGTCGGTTTAGGCTAGAATGCACGGCCTCAAAGCACACCCCTTCCCGAGGCTGTCCCGAAGATGTTGATCCTGCGCGGCGCTCCTGCCCTTTCTGCCTTTCGCCACAGCAAACTCCTTGAGCAACTGAGCCAGAAGGTTCCAGCTGTCAGTGGCCTGTATGCTGAATTCGCTCACTTCGCCGAAGTCACCGGCGTCCTGACCGGCGACGAACAGCAGGTGCTAGCGCGCCTTCTGAAGTACGGCCCAAGTGTTCCGGTTCAAGAGCCGACCGGTCGTCTGTTTCTGGTGTTGCCGCGTTTCGGCACCATCTCGCCGTGGTCGAGCAAGGCCAGCGACATCGCCCGCAACTGTGGCCTGAGCAAGGTCCAGCGCCTGGAACGCGGTATCGCCTTCTACGTCGCCGGCCAGTTCAGCGAAGCCGAAGCCCGGCTGATTTCGGACGCCCTGCATGACCGCATGACCCAGATCGTGCTGGCCAACCTTGAGCAGGCTGCCGGTCTGTTCAGCCACGCCGAGCCGAAGCCGCTGACCGCAATCGACATTCTTGGAGGCGGCCGCGCCGCGCTGGAAAAGGCCAACACCGAGCTGGGCCTGGCCCTGGCCGAAGACGAGATCGACTACTTGGTCAATGCCTTCAACGGTCTCAAGCGCAACCCGCACGACATCGAACTGATGATGTTCGCCCAGGCCAACTCCGAGCACTGCCGCCACAAGATCTTCAACGCCAGTTGGGACATTGACGGGCAGAGCCAGGAAAAAAGCCTGTTCGGCATGATCAAGAACACCTATCAGATGCACAGCGAAGGCGTGTTGTCGGCTTACAAGGACAACGCTTCGGTGATCGTCGGCAATGTTGCCGGCCGCTTCTTCCCGAACCCTGAAACCCGCCAGTACGGCGCGGTGCAGGAGCCGGTGCACATCCTGATGAAGGTCGAAACCCACAACCACCCCACCGCGATCGCCCCGTTCCCGGGCGCATCCACCGGTTCGGGCGGTGAGATCCGTGACGAAGGTGCAACCGGTCGCGGCGCCAAGCCGAAGGCCGGCCTGACCGGTTTCACCGTATCGAACCTGCAGATCCCGGGCTTCGAACAGCCGTGGGAAGTGCCGTACGGCAAGCCTGAGCGCATCGTCACTGCGCTGGACATCATGATCGAAGGCCCGCTCGGCGGCGCCGCGTTCAACAACGAATTCGGCCGTCCGGCGCTGACCGGCTACTTCCGTACCTTCGAGCAGTCGATCAGCACCCCGCACGGTGATGAAGTGCGCGGTTACCACAAGCCGATCATGCTCGCCGGCGGCATGGGCAACATCCGCGAAGAGCACGTCAAGAAAGGCGAGATCGTCGTCGGCTCCAAGCTGATCGTGCTCGGCGGCCCGGCGATGTTGATCGGTCTCGGTGGCGGCGCGGCTTCGTCGATGGCCACCGGCACCAGTTCGGCGGATCTGGATTTTGCTTCCGTGCAGCGTGAAAACCCTGAAATGGAGCGTCGCTGCCAGGAAGTCATCGACCGTTGCTGGCAGTTGGGTGACAAGAACCCGATCAGCTTCATCCACGACGTCGGCGCGGGGGGTCTGTCCAACGCCTTCCCGGAACTGGTCAATGACGGCGACCGCGGTGGCCGTTTCGAACTGCGCAACATCCCCAATGACGAGCCGGGCATGGCCCCGCACGAGATCTGGTCAAACGAATCCCAGGAGCGTTACGTGCTGGCGGTCGGCCCGGAAGACTTCGAGCGTTTCCAGGCGATCTGCGAACGCGAGCGCTGTCCGTTTGCCGTCGTCGGTGAAGCCACCGCCGAACCGCAACTGACCGTGACCGACAGCCACTTCGGCAACAACCCGGTGGACATGCCACTGGAAGTTTTGCTCGGCAAGGCGCCGCGCATGCACCGGTCGGTGGTTCGCGAAGCCGAACTGGGCGATGACTTCGATCCGTCGAACCTCGACATCAGCGAGTCCATCGAACGCGTTCTGCATCACCCGGCCGTGGCGAGCAAGAGCTTCCTGATCACCATCGGCGATCGCACCATCACCGGCCTCGTCGCTCGTGACCAGATGGTCGGCCCGTGGCAGGTACCGGTGGCCGACGTTGCCGTCACCGCCACCAGCTTCGATGTCTACACCGGTGAAGCGATGGCAATGGGCGAGCGCACTCCGCTGGCTCTGCTGGACGCCCCGGCATCGGGCCGCATGGCCATCGGCGAAACCATCACCAACATTGCCGCGTCGCGCATCAACAAGCTCTCCGACATCAAACTGTCGGCGAACTGGATGTCGGCGGCCGGCCACCCGGGTGAAGACGCGCGTCTGTATGACACCGTCAAAGCGGTCGGCATGGAGCTGTGCCCGGAGCTGGGCATCACCATTCCGGTGGGCAAGGACTCGATGTCCATGGCCACGCGCTGGAACGACAACGGCGAAGACAAGACTGTCACCTCGCCGATGTCGCTGATCGTTACCGGTTTCGCGCCAGTGGCTGACATCCGTCAGACCCTGACCCCGGAACTGCGCATGGACAAGGGCACCACCGACCTGATCCTGATCGACCTCGGTCGCGGTCAGAACCGTATGGGTGCTTCGATCCTTGCTCAGACACACGGCAAGCTCGGCAAACACGCGCCGGACGTCGATGACGCCGAAGACCTGAAGGCCTTCTTCGCCGTGATCCAGGGCCTCAACGCCGACGGTCACCTGCTGGCTTACCATGACCGTTCCGACGGTGGTCTGCTGGCCTCCGTGGTGGAAATGGCCTTCGCCGGCCACTGCGGTCTGAGCCTGAACCTGGACAGCGTCGCCGAATCCGCGTCGGAAATCGCCGCGATCCTGTTCAACGAAGAACTCGGCGCGGTGATCCAGGTTCGCCAGGACGCCACCCCGGACATCCTCGCGCAGTTCAGCGCCGCCGGTCTGGGCGACTGCGTGTCGGTGATCGGTCAGCCGATCAACAATGGCCAGATCAACATCACCTTCAACGGTGACACCGTGTTCGAAGGCCAGCGTCGTCTGCTGCAGCGTCAGTGGGCCGAGACCAGCTACCAGATCCAGCGTCTGCGTGACAACGCCGACTGCGCCGAGCAGGAATTCGACGCGCTGCTGGAAGAAGACAACCCGGGCCTGAGCGTCAAGCTCAGCTACGACGTCAATCAGGACATCGCTGCGCCTTACATCAAGAAAGGCATCCGCCCACAGGTTGCCGTGCTGCGTGAGCAGGGCGTCAACGGTCAGGTGGAAATGGCCGCCGCATTCGATCGCGCCGGTTTCAGCGCGATCGACGTGCACATGAGCGACATCCTCGCCGGTCGTGTCGACCTCAACGAGTTCAAAGGCCTGGTGGCCTGCGGCGGTTTCTCCTACGGCGACGTGCTCGGCGCCGGTGAAGGCTGGGCCAAGTCGGCGCTGTTCAACAGCCGCGCCCGCGACGCGTTCCAGGGCTTCTTCGAACGTAACGACAGCTTCACGCTGGGCGTGTGCAACGGTTGCCAGATGATGTCCAACCTGCACGAGCTGATCCCGGGCAGCGAGTTCTGGCCGCACTTCGTGCGCAACCGCTCCGAGCAGTTCGAAGCGCGGGTGGCGATGGTGCAGATCCAGGAGTCGAACTCGATCTTCCTGCAGGGCATGGCCGGTTCGCGCATGCCGATCGCCATCGCCCACGGTGAAGGACATGCCGAGTTCGCCAGCGAAGAAGCGCTGCTGGAAGCCGATCTGTCCGGTTGCGTGGCGATGCGTTTTGTCGACAACCACGGCAAGGTCACCGAAGCCTACCCGGCCAACCCGAACGGCTCGCCGCGCGGGATCACCGGTCTTACCAGCCGTGACGGTCGCGTGACGATCATGATGCCGCACCCGGAGCGAGTGTTCCGCGCGGTGCAGAACTCGTGGCGTTCGGAAGACTGGAACGAGGACGCACCTTGGATGCGCATGTTCCGTAACGCCCGCGTCTGGGTCAACTGAGGCCTGTGTACAAGCTCGCCTTTTTTGTTCCTGACAGCCATGTCGAGGTGGTCAAGGGCGCTGTGTTCGCTGCCGGTGGTGGGCGGATCGGTGACTATGACCACTGTGCGTGGCAGGTGCTCGGTCTGGGCCAGTTTCGACCTTTGGACGGGAGTCAGCCGTTTATTGGTGAGGCGGGGCAGGTTGAGCGGGTTGAGGAATGGAAGGTTGAGCTTGTTGTTGCGGATGAGTTGATTGTTGCTGTTGTGGCGGCTTTGAAGCTTAGCCATCCGTACGAGACGCCGGCTTATGAGGTGTGGCGGCTGGAAGATTTCTGATCTTCTTGGCTGCTGAAACGGGAAACCCGCAGATGAGGGATTGTCTGCGGGTTTTTTGTTGCCTGCGATTTGCTTTTCTGTAGGAGTTGGCCTGCTCGCGATGGCGCCCTTATAGGCGACCATGCTCTGGCTGACTGAGTGAATATCCGTTTCTTCGGGGGCTGCGGCTGGCGGTTTCGCCCTTACGGCGAGTCACCTTTTTCAAACGCCAAAAAGGTAACCCAAAAGGCTTGCTCCTGCGTTCGGCCCTCGCAGGCTCGGGTTCCTTCGCTGCGGGACTGATCCGGGCGCAGCGGCTCCGGTTTGCTCCGCTGCACCTACACTCGCTGTGTCTGGCTGCGCCAGACGGTCGCTGCGCTCCCACGCCCGGATCAATCCCTCCGCTCAGCCTTCCGACGTCGCCCGTGGATCAAGATCAAAAGCTTTACTCGAGCTAACGCTCATCGTGTAGGAGCTGCCGAAGGCTGCGATCTTTTGATCTTGCCTTTGCTTTTCTGTGGGAGCGAGCCTGCTCGCGAAGGCGGCCTGACAGCCGACCTGTTTCTTGAGGTTGTACTCGATCCAATTGTAGGAGTGAGCCTGCTCGCGATGAGGCCCATCCAGACGCCCGACAACTTGAGATTGTTTAAATCCGGTACCCGATGACCAGAACCTTCCCACAAGGTTTTCAGGTTGTCCGTCGGACGTGCGATCTCTAGTCTTTTCCCGTCGCTGCGAATCAGCGATCGGGAGTGAGATCCCCGGATAGCTTGCAACTGGCGCCAGCACCACGATAATTGGCGCCAGCTCAATCTGCTGCCTGTTTTATGGCGGCTGTGTGCGGGCAGACTTCGGTCTGGCCGGTTGCCTGCTCCGGTGGATCTCACCTCGCACATAGCTGCCACCCATTCGCCGCGTGAGATCCGGCGATCGATGGCTGCCCATCAGCATCAGCAGGAGAAGCACTGTGGACAAAATCGTTCCCGACCCACCCCTCGAACCCACAACCCCCCTCGAACAAGCCATCCGCGCCGACGACCTCGCCAAAAACCGCGAAGCGATCAAGCGTGCTCTGGATTTTTACCTGTGCCCGCAGCCAGGCAAACCGCACCCGCCCAGCACCATGTTTGTGATCCAGCCGGAAATCGACACCGAAACCCTCCTGGCCCACGCCTGTGAATCCCTCGCTTCAGCCAACACTCTGGCCAGCGATTTCGCCGATCAGCTGGGGCGGCCACAGCGCAATACGGCGCTGGCCATTCAGCAGATCATCATGCTCGCGGAGCTGGCGGTGAATCGGGCGCTGGATCGGGTTGATCCGCGAACCTGAAACCCGGGTCCCTGGCCGTTCGCTTGCTTTCGGTCATAAAAAAACCACTGGGCTTCCAGACCCAGTGGTTCTTACACAACGCGCAAGCGAACCTGTGTTATTTCACCTGGGTCAGTTTCACGTCGGTCACAAGCATCTCGATCAGCGTTCGCAGGTATTTGAACCCCTGGTCTTTCTTATCCCAGCGATCTATGAACAACAAGCCTTGGTCGTTGGCCTGAATCGGCGTGACGACAATTTCACCCGCTTTGGATTTATGCACCAGACGTGTTCCGCTCGTGCCTTCGTTTTCGATCAGGAACATACCGGGCTGGGTCAGTTTGCTGCGTCTGACAGGCGGCGTCGGCGCAATGTTCTTTTTGCCAGGCACCGCGATGTTCAGGGTGAAATTACTGCGCACGGCCCGTGTGTTGACCGCTTTTTCCGGAATCATTGTCGACCACGCGCCCTGTTGGATCGAGCTGGCCAGACCAGGCGTACTGTCGCGGACGTGAAGACTGACCGCGCCCAGCGTCTCGCCCAGCCCCGGAACCCCCAGACTGTAGTTGGTCTGCGTGGCGTCAACGAGTGCCATCCATTTATGCGGCCCGTGGACCAATTGGTCATTCTTGATCACTTGCGTGGCGAAATAGCTGAATATCTCTTTCCTCGACAGCTCGGGATCCGGCAGCCCTTTAACGTGGTAGCTGGCGACGCAATCGATGGCGCGGATACGGATGTTGTATTTGGCCGCCGCCTCACAGACCTCGTTGAAATTGTCGTTACCCACATAACCACTCGGGCGGTCCGCGCTCAGCTTTTGCAGATGGGCTCTGAGGCGCTCGGGCATGCGCTGCGTCAGATGAAAAATATCCAGTTCGGCCTGATGCAGATCGGTGAACATATTCGCAAGGTACAGCGTGTCATAACCCGCATCCTTGAATGCCTTCATGTGTTTCCTGAGCAGCGCCTTGCCTGACACCTCGGTTGGATTTTCTCCGATCAGCAGATTCAAGCGGCCGTCGGCCAGTTTTTGCAGAAACGTGTCAAAGGTTTCGTCGCTGGCAATCACCGGCAGCGCGTCTGGCTTCGCATGTTTGAATTCGCTGGAGGCGGCTCTGGCCGCTTTGCCCAGGCGCTGTCGGGTAGCGATAAAGGCCGTGAACAATTCACGGTCTTCTTTCGCGGGATTGAAGAAAGTGTCGAGGCCGTTTCGGTCGCGCATCAGCCTGACCACACCCTCGTGAAACGACGACGCCATGTCGTAGTCGCCCAATTGAGCGGAAGCCGCGGCCGGTGCCACTGGCTTCGGGACGGCCCGTGGTGCCTTGTACGCAGTCGGCATTTGCACAAGATAATCTCCCTTCGCGGCTGCATCACCGCTGATCGCACCGGGTGAATCGAGGCTGATGCGTGCGGATTGACCCAGGTCGATGTCTTCAATCCGCACGGCGATGGCATCGTGCAGGTCGGCCAGGCCTGGTGTCTCGTCGAAGGTGCACATGCGTGACTGTTCGGTGAGGACGATCCAGCGTTCGTCGGGGGCGTCGGCGATATCGGCAGACAGTTTCCTGTGCGAATAAAAATTTCTGATGCTGTTGCTTCGTGGGGTCAACGGCGAGGCGTCGGCCAGCGTCATGGCGCGCTCCAGTTGATAACTGGTCGAGGCGTCCAGAGCGTGGACGCGCAACTTCTTTTTCCGGGCGGCGCGCATAAGTGCCAGATAGGAGAACGGCGCCTTCTCCGTGTGCCCCAGCGCGTGGTCAACACCTCTGAGGTGGGTTTTGATGTTTTCCCAGCTGAGCTTCTTGTTGAAATTTTCCAGCTTGGCATGAAAGATGTCGTCCGCCAGATACTCGACATGCAAGCGCTTGAAACCGCTGGCAATGAGTTCGTCCAGAGAATCGATCAGCACCTGTTTGCTGGCGATGGAACCGGGTTGGGCGCCGATCACCAGGTTTTTCCCTTTGAATGCGTCGCTGTTGATCAACTGCGCAAATGAAGTATCGGCAGCAACTGCCGGGACTTCGGCGCGAGCGGGCAGGGCGGCGAGTTCGGCGAAATGACCTGTGGCATCGGTGGTGAGTTTTTCTACCTGATCCATATAGGCGGCGCGTGTCGAGGCCAGACCCTCAACTACGCCGGTCAGGGTTGAGAGGGGCGAGACGCCCATGTAGTCCTGACCTCTCTTGATTACGTCGTCGCGGAATTGCGGATTCATCACCATCGCGACGCGCTCCCGGTATTTGGGCACCACGCCGTAGTCTTTGCGTGGGCTCGGTGTGTCTGGCACGGCATCGTATTTCGGCGCGCCGCCGACCATGCCACTGCGCACCATCACCCCGTCTGAATTGCGAACAACGAGGATGCCGGTCGAGACGATGTCAGGGGAGTTCGGCTTGCTGCGATAGAGCAGATAACGACCGAGTGCGTCGGGATTTTTCCCGGCAAGGTAAATCCGGCCTCTGAAAACCACCGGACGCATGTCATCCCAGTCAGGTCGAGGCGCTACCTGATCGACCAAGGTCACGACATTCTGCTGTTCGTTGCCAGCACTGGCGATCGCTTGGCGCAGCGGTCGGCGCGCGAGCTTGAGTGAGCGCAGGGCGGGGCGGAGATCGGTCAGCACCGCGCCGACACTGTTGAACAGGTAACCGAGCAAATGCTGGAAAGCTTCACCGTGGTCACCCTGCCGATAAGCGTGCAGGGCGAGCATCGCGTCCTTGAAAGCCAGCAGCAATCCGGTGCTCAGACTGAGCAGCGGGAAAGGGGCGGTGGCAATGGCCGCGAGCCATTCGACACTGGTCCAGATCAGCCCGGCGATCATCTGCGCTCGACTGGTGGTCGTGGCGTGGACGTTGTCGATCCGGCGCTGCAGCTTCATGTTGTACAGCGCCGAGCGCAAATCGCTGACGGCAGCGGTGGCGGGCGTTGAATCGTAGCGCGCCGGGCTGGGCGTAGTCTTGTCGAGGCCTTTGGGGAGCTGTTTTTTTTGCGTTTTCGAGGAACGTCCGCACTCGCGTCTGAGCACTCACGCCTACCCGAGAGGTGAGGTATTCGATCATGCCGGTCTGCTGTTGGAGCAGGTAGTTGAACAGCCGCGCTTCGCGAAACCTGACACCGTCGGGTGCGTCCGGGGTATAGAGCAACACCGGGTTATCGGAATGGCTGAACAGCCACACATCCATCACCCACTCGCCATCGATCATCAATCGATGGATCGGGTATTTGGTGCGCGTCGGCCCCGAGGTTTCCTCCATGCTGGTGATGCTTTGCTCCAGCCATTGCCGATCGCTGCGGCTGATATGTCCTTGCAGCTGGCATTCCAGCGCGGCGACCTTCATCTGGCGCTGAGTAATCGCCAGGGTCGCGTTGCGTCTGAAATCGTAGCCCTCGCTGGTCGAGCTCTGCAGGTCATCCCTGACCTTGTTGGTGTAGCGTTCGCCGATCCACACCCCGGTGACCGAGCGTGCGACGTTCTGTGCGGTCAGGTTGCTGACATCGATACCCGGCGGCCCCTTGAAACGTGCCGAGCGGGAGAATTTCTCATCGAGAAAACCGACGCCATCGGCATAGCCGTCGCGATACAACTGGGTATACGTCAGCGGTTTCGGCGTCAATGAGGGCACGATGGACATCGGCGCGTAGGCCCAGACGGTATCCGGGTCGACATCATTGGCCGAGCGCTTGAGCAGGCGGTTCAGACTGATCTTCGCCTGTTGGTGCACGTAGTCATCAAAAGCCGGAAATTGGCTGCCGGACAAGGCGTGCTGGTTGAACCCGCGCAACGCGCCTTCGGCCTCTTCGCTCAGGGTCGAGAGTTGTCTGCGATCGGCAGCGGTGGTCGAGCGATACCACAGGGGGGTGCTGAAGTCGTAGTCATCGACGCGCGTAGCGAGCATGTGAACGGCCATCGCCTTCAGGCAGACGAGATGGTCGCCACAGTGTTCGAAAGTGACCTTCTGGTGTTCCATCGCTTCAGGTCTGAAGCTCAGGCCCGCCAGTACTTTGCGCAGCGCCGGGCGAAAGCGCATCGGTGCGCGGCTGATCAGGTAGCCCGTCATGCTGTCGGCGGTATCGCTGTGTGTGGCCCAGCCCAGCAGATGGGTCTGGCATTCAAGCTCACTGTCGAAGGCCTGGAACTGTCGCTCGCGAGGGGCCTGCGGGGTGCACAGCAAGACACGCTTGACCGCGCCGCTGGCGTCGCTCTGGCGCAAGACCCATACATCCTGCAGTTGTGCGCCGTGCACCGACAGAGTGGCGGCGCTCAGGAGCGGATCGCCGCCGCTGCGCAAGCGCTGGATCAACGACAAATCACTGTCGAGCAGGTGCCCCTGCAGGACTGCCGTATGGGCGAGGGCGACGATGCGTTGATCAAGCATTCGCTCAATGGCGGGCTTGATTGCGGCTCGGGCGTGCATGTCTTTTTGCAGGCGATTGAAGTCAACCCGGGGCTCCAGGCTTATCGCTTCCTTGACCAGCCATTGCGGTGTCAAGTCGACATAACGCTCCGGCAAGGGCGCGCCGTCGTAGGTGAGCGTGGTGTAGCTCAGGAATTCCGAGCCCGGCAATTCATCGCCCGTGTGCGCGCCGCGCAAGGACAGATCGAGCAGATTGCATTGATGCGTATAAACGCCATAGCCCGGCACTCGGCGATCGGTGCTGATCTGCAGTTTTTCCGGCTCGAGATCGTCGATCTCCAGATCATCGCTCAGGCGTTCCAGCCATTGCTGGCGCGCCAGTGCGATCAGACTGCCGACGGGCTCCATCAGGTCGAGCAAACGTTCCCGCGCCTGCTGGTAGTTGCTCAAGTGCTGCGCCAGTTCGATCTGTTTTGTGCTGCTGGCGCTGCGGTACCAGTCCGGTGCGCTGTAGCGCAAGTGGCGTTCGAACAGGGTCAGTGCGCGTAACTCCAGGCGCGGCGTGAGATCCGGCAGGGTGGCGGTGACCGCTTTTTCCAGCGCTGTGAGCAATTGCGCAGGGTCTTGTTGCGGGTTGTCGGCGAAGCTCAAGGCGCGCTCGATATCCTGCGTGCGTTTTTCGATCAGCGCGTCGTAGGTGTGTTCGAACAGGGGTTTGCTGTCGATTGGCGCGAGCGATAGCGGCCAGATCCCTGCGGCACCGACGTCGTGATAGCGCGTCGGCAGCATTTGCATGAAGTCGAGACGGCCACTGCGCGAATTCAGCGACTCGCGCAGGTGACTATCGAGATCGGTCAGAGAATTGAAGAACTCGATGCCTCGTGCGGGCGTGAACAGCACGGCGTAGCCGGCGCTTGAACCGTTCAGCAGGTCGGTGACTCGCGGGCTGTCATTTTGCGTGACGACAAAGGCGCCGGCCAATTCGACAATGGTGGCCTGATAGCTGAACTGCAGTGCATACATGGCGGGACGCAGCATCGGGCCCAGGCCGGTTTTTTTCAGCAACTCGCCGGCTTGCGGGTGCAGCAGGCGATCACTGACGGCCTGTTGTGCCTCGTGTTCGATGGCGGTGAAGCCCGCGTCATATTTGAGGAAGGTTTTTGCCGGCTTGCCGTCGATCTGGTCCCGCAGGTCCATGTTGATCAGTTGGGTGTTGAGCCTGATCTTCAGGGTTGCGATCAGCTTCTTGCCGTTTTCGCTTTGCAGGTCGCTGGTGTCCAGCTCCTGAAAAAGCAGACGGCTGCGTTGCTGATAGCTTGTCCGGTAGGTTTTCAGCTGTTCGTTGAGGCGTTTAAGGTAGGTCTGTCCGGTGGTCGGTTTGAGTTCGGGAAGCAGCGGCGTGGGTGTGTTGAACAGATAATCGCCGATCTGGTTGAGGTCGCTTCTGATCTCTTCGGGGGTGGGGGCTTTGGGGGTGCTCACGGGCACTTTCTCCAGGCTGAGGATGAAGGCTCAGCATGGCGAGGGAGGTGTTTTGCGGGGTGGTATATATGTATGTGTCGGGAGCCTCTTTGTGGAATGCCTGTCTGGGTGGCGGCGAGCCTGCTCGCGAAGAGGCCCGCCAGACCAGCGCAGATTCAAACCTGCGCGCTGAACTCCCGGCGACTGACCAACCCCTCCAGCGCCCCACTCAAACTCGCTGCCTTGTCGCCCACCAGCAAATGCCAGACCCCACCGTCCAGGCGGCTGACACCCAGGCAGCCCAGCACCTTGAGCTGCGTCTCGGACAACACCTTGTCATCGGCCAGTTGCAGGCGAATCCGGGTCATGGCGATGCAATCAAGCTGCAGCACATTGTCGCGGCCGCCCAGAGCATTCAGCCACTGCTGCGCCTCGTTGCTGGCAAGTGCAACGGTCATCGGCTCCTCGACGGTCACAGCAGTGTCAACCAGCGCCCCACGGCCCAGCGCCGGCATCGCCAAGCGGATTTCATCAGCGATGCTATCGGCCAGCGGTCCGACCACGACCTGCAAACTGCCACCCTTGCCCGGGCGCACCACGGCCATCGCGCCCAGCGCTTTCAGCCCGGCGTCCGACGCCTTGTTGCGGTCGACCATTTCCAGGCGCAGTCGGGTCGTGCACGCGCCGACGGTCAGCAGATTCTCTGCGCCGCCCAAGGCCTTGATGTAAGCGCTGGCGCGTTCGGTCTGCGAAAGCACGGCTTTTTCTGCCGTGGCCACGTCTTCGCGTCCCGGCGTCTTGAGGTTGAAGCGGCGGATACAGAAGTCGAACACCAGGTAATAAATGACCGCGTAAGCCAGGCCGACAGGCACCACCAGCCAGCCATTGGTGGATTTGCCCCAGCCGAGAATCATGTCGATGAAGCCACCGGAAAAGGTAAAGCCCAGATGAATGTTCAGGCCGTTGGTGATCGCCATCGACAGCCCGGTCAGCAGCGCATGCAGGAGGAACAGCAGCGGTGCGAGAAACATGAAGGCGAACTCGATCGGCTCGGTCACGCCGGTCAGAAACGAGGTCAGCGCCATGGATAAAAAGATCCCGCCCATCACCTTGCGCCGCTCCGGCAGGGCATTGCGGTACATCGCCAGACAGGCGGCGGGGAGGCCGAAGATCATCATCGGGAACATGCCGGTCATGAACTGGCCGCCCTTCGGGTCGCCGGCGAAATAGCGCGACAGATCGCCAGTCACCAATGCCCCAGTGGTCGGATCGGTGAAGTTGCCGAAGACGAACCACGCCATGTTGTTGAGGATGTGATGCAGGCCGGTGACGATCAGCAGGCGGTTGAACACGCCGAAGACGAACGCGCCAATGCTGCCGCTTTCCATCATCAGCGCGCCGAACGCGTTGATGCCCTGCTGGATCGGCGGCCAGATGTAGCCGAACAGCACGCCCAGCCCGACCGCCGCGAACCCGGTGACAATCGGCACGAAACGCCGGCCACCGAAGAACGCCAGATACTCCGGCAGCTTGATGTCCTTGAAGCGGTTGTACAGCGCGCCGGCCAACAGGCCGCTGACGATCCCGGCGAGCATGCCCATGTTGATGGTCGAATCGAGCACCTTGAGGGTAGAGATCATCACCAGATAACCGATCACCCCGGCCAGGCCGGCGGTGCCGTTGTTGTCTTTGGCGAAACCGACGGCGATGCCGATGGCGAAGATCATCGCCAGGTTGGCGAAGATCACTTGCCCGGCATCGTGAATGATCGCGATGTTCAACAGGTCGGTGTCGCCCAGGCGCAGCAGCAGGCCGGCGATCGGCAGGATCGCGATCGGCAGCATCAGCGCGCGGCCGAGGCGTTGCAGGCCTTCGATGAAGAGTTGGTACATGGCGTTGGTCCTTGTTGTTTTTGTTAGCGCAGAGGCCAATGTTGATGACAGGCGTGGCGAACGGCGGCGGCGCTGGACAGCTTGAGCAGGTCGCGGCTCAGGCGCTGACATTCGGCTTCGTGCACCTGGCGCACGCGGTCCTTGATCTCACCGATCTGCACCGGGCTCACCGACAATTCGGTGACGCCCAGGCCGATCAGCACCGGCGTCGCCAGCGGGTCGGAGGCGAGGGCGCCGCAGACCCCGACCCAGCGTTTGTGCACCGCCGCGCCTTCGCAGGTCATGGCGATCAGACGCAGCAGCGCCGGATGGAGGGCGTCGACCCGCGCCGCCAGGCCGGCGTGATCGCGGTCCATGGCCAGGGTGTATTGCGACAGATCGTTGGTGCCGATCGAGAGGAAGTCGGCGTGTTCGGCCAGTTGTTCGGCCTGCAGCGCGGCGGCGGGGACTTCGATCATCACGCCGATCTCCGGGCGCTCGGCAATGCCCAGCTCAAGACACAAGGCGTCGACGCGCTGGCGAATCTGCAGCAGTTCGTCAACTTCGGTGACCATCGGCAAGAGAATCCGGCAACGTTGCAACGGCTTGACCTGCAGCAGCGCGCGCAGTTGCTGATCGAGAATTTCCGGGCGCGCCTGGGCCAGACGAATGCCGCGCAGACCGAGCACCGGGTTGGCCTCGGCGGGCAGCGGCAGGTAGTCGAGTTGCTTGTCGCCACCGACGTCGATGGTGCGAATGATCACCGATTTGTCGCCCATGGCATCGATGACCGCTTGATACGCGCCGCGCTGTTCTTCGACGTCCGGTGCCGTCTGGCGATCGACGAAGAGAAACTCGGTGCGCAAGAGGCCGACGCCATCGGCACCGTCGGCAAAGGCGTCTGCGGCTTCGCTGCTGGAGGCGACATTGGCAACTACTTCGATGTGCACGCCATTGCGGGTTTCGGCGGGCAAATGCGCCTTGGCTTGCTGGCTTTCGCGACGCTGCTGGCGCTGGATTTGCGCCTGTTGCACTTCGCTCAGGCGCTCGGCGTTTGGCGTCAATTCGAGACGACCGCCGTCGGCGTCGAGTACCACGGCCTGATCTTGCGGTTGATCGAGCAATTGCGCACCCAAAGCGACGATGCACGGCAGGCCTTTGCCGCGCGCCAGGATCGCGACATGGGAGGTGGCGCCGCCCTCGGCCATGCACAACCCGGCGACACCTTGCGCGCTGAGTTGCAGCAGATCCGACGGCGTCAGTTCCTGCGCCGCGACGATGGCGCCGGCCGGCACCTGGTATTGCCAGGCCTCGCCAAGCAGGGCGCGCAGTACGCGCTGCCTGAGGTCGCGCAAATCGTTGGCACGCTCGGCCAGCAGCGGACTGCCGGTGCCTTGGAGCATGGCGCACTGGGCGTCGATCGACTGACTCCAGGCGTGCGTCGCTGCGGTGCCTTGCGCGATGAATTGCTGCGCGGCGTCGAGCAGGGCCGGATCTTCGAGCAGCGCCATGTGCGCGGCGAAGATCGCTTCTTCGTCGGCGTTGCTGTGCTTTTTCGCTTGGGCGAGAGTAGCGGCGATTTCGCTGCGCACCGCGTTCAACGCCGTTTCGAGAGTCTGTTGCTGTTGCACCGGATCGTGGTTGCCCATATCCGCCGGCAACGTGATTGCGTTCAAGCGAAACAACGGCCCGGCGACCAGCCCCGGCGCCGCGCAAACACCGTGCAACACGCCAGCCTCGGCCGGACGTTTCAGCGCCGCAGTGCTGACCGGCGCTTGCCCGTGATGATCGTCCGGCAGCGCCGTGGCCAATGCGCTGAGCAGCGCTTGCAATGCGGCATCGGCGTCCGGCCCCTGACAACTGACCTGCACTTCATCCTGTTCAGCGATCGCCAGCCCCATCAAGCCGATCAGGCTGTTGCACGGCGCTGATTTGCCGTTGAAGTGCAGCTGTGCCTGGCTGTTGAAACCCTGGGCGGTTTGCCGGATCAGCGCAGCGGGGCGCGCATGCAGGCCGCCGCGATGAGCGACCCGCACCTGGCCCCGAGCCTCGGGGCCGCCGCTTGTATCGGCATTCGCCGCCACCGCTTGGCGCGCGATGATGTGCAGCAGTGGCTCGCCGACCTTCACCGTTTTGACGGTAATCGGCCGCACCTGAAAATCCGCGCTGTTGGTCAGAATCAGCAGGCTGACCAGGCTTTTGCACTGCTGTCCGACCTTGTCCAGGTCATAACGCAACAGCGGCTGACCGAGGCTGACGCGGTCGCTTTCCTTGACCAGCATGGCGAAACCTTCACCGTTCAGCTCAACAGTGTCGAGGCCCAGATGCAGAAGGATTTCGGCGCCGTTGTCGGCGCGCACGGTCACCGCGTGGCTGCTGCGCGCGACGTGGATGATCACGCCGGCGCAGGGCGAATACAGCGTGTCGTTGAGCGGGTCGATGGCGATGCCGTCGCCCATCGCGCCACTGGCGAACACCGCGTCCGGGACGTTGGCGAGCGTCAGCACGGGGCCGCTGAGCGGGGCGCTGAGGGTCAGCTCTTTATTGTTGTCGGGCATGGCTGGGTCTCATCAGGTGTGCAGTCAGTCGGACTTAATGCGTGCGGGTCACTTTGCTCAAATGGCGCGGCTGATCCGGGTCCATGCCCCGCGCCACGGCCAGGCCTGCGGCCATCACGTAGAAACTCTGGATCGCCAGAATCGGGTCGAGGGCCGGGTGGTCGGCGCGAGTCAGGGTCAGGTCGCGTTCGCTGACGTCATCCGGGGCGGCGAGCAGTACCCGGGCGCCGCGTTGGCGCATTTCTGCCGCGAGGCTCAGCAGGCCAGCCTGCTCGGCGCCGCGTGGGGCAAAGACCAGCAGTGGATAGTGTTCGTCGATCAGCGCCATCGGCCCGTGACGGACTTCGGCGCTGCTGAACGCTTCGGCCTGAATCGCCGAGGTTTCCTTGAATTTCAGCGCCGCTTCCTGGGCGATGGCGAAACCGGCGCCACGGCCGATCACCATCAGGCGCTGACAATCGCGCAGCGTTTCGATGGCGACGCTCCAGTCCTGTTTTGCGGCTTCGCGCAAACCTTCAGGCAGGGCGTTGCCGGCCTCGAGCAATTCGCTGTCTTCTTTCCAGTGCGCGATCAAGCGGGCGCTGGCGCTAAGGGTGGCGATAAAACTCTTGGTCGCGGCGACGCTGCTTTCAGTCCCGGCAAGCAGCGGCAGGCTGAATTCACAGGCTGCTTCCAGTGGCGAATCGGCGGCATTGACCATCGACACACTTAGCGCGCCACGCTTGCGCAACAGGCGCAGGCTGTTGACCAGATCCGGGCTCTGCCCCGACTGCGAAAACGCGAACGCAACCTGACCGCTGACTTTCAATGGCGCTTGCTGCATGGTCACTACGGACATCGGCAATGAGGCCACGGGCACGCCGAGTTGCTGCATGGTCAGGTAGGCGAAGTAGCTCGCCGCGTGGTCGGAGCTGCCACGAGCGACGGTCATCGCCACTTGCGGCGGCTGCCGGCGCAGGCGCCCGGCGATTTCGATCATCGGCGCGTCGAGCTGTTGCAGTTGGGCTTGCACGGCCTCGAACGAGGACAGCGCCTCTTCAAGCATTTTTGAAGTCAATGTCTTCTCCTTCGACCATGACGGCGGTCAGTGTGAGTGAACGATCGAGCCGCACGCAGTCGGCCCAGGCACCCGGGGCCAGGCGCCCGCGTTCGGTAATGCCGAGGTAGTCGGCGGGAAATTGCGACAGACGTTGCGAGGCCTCGGCGATCGGCAAGCCGATCTTCACCAGATTGCGCAGAGCCTGATCCATGGTCAGGGTGCTGCCGGCCAGCGTGCCGTCGGGCAGGCGCACGCCGCCCAGGCATTTGGTCACGGTGTGGCTGCCGAGCTTGTATTCACCGTCGGGCATACCGGCGGCGGCGGTCGAATCGGTCACGCAATACAGGCACGGGATCGAGCGCAGGGCCACGCGAATGGCGCCGGGGTGCACGTGCAGCAGATCGGGGATCAGCTCGGCGTACTGCGCATGGGCGAGTGCCGCACCGACGATGCCCGGCTCGCGGTGATGCAGCGGGCTCATGGCGTTGTACAGGTGAGTGAAGCTGGTCGCACCGGCAGCCAGCGCGGCGACGCCTTCCTCGTAGCTGCCGAGGGTGTGGCCGATCTGCATGCGGATGCCACGGCTGCTCAGTTCACGAATCAATGCATCGTGGCCGGCGATTTCCGGGGCGATCGTAATCACGCGGATCGGCGCCAGCGCCAGATATTCTTCGACTTCGGCCATCAACGCGGTATGGGCGAAATTGGGTTGGGCGCCGAGTTTTCCCGGGTTGATGTACGGGCCTTCAAGGTGCACGCCAAGCACTCGCGCGGCGCCTTTCGGACGCTGTTCGCAGAACTCTCCTACCGCTTTGAGGACGCTGGAGATCTCGGCGCGCGGCGCAGTCATGGTGGTGGCCAGCAACGAGGTCGTGCCAAAGCGCACGTGGGTTTTGCTGATGGTTTCGAAGGCGTCCGCGCCTTCCATGATGTCTTTGCCTCCGCCGCCGTGAACGTGCAGGTCGATGAACCCCGGCAGCAGATAAGGCAGATCGTTATCGGCCGGATCGCAGGGCACGCCGTCGATCGACACGACCTTGCCGTGTTCGTGAATCAGCCGGCCGCGAACCCAGCCGCTGGCGGTGAGGATGTTGTCTTCGGACATTTTCGTTCTCGCTTGGGGCCGCGCTCAGCGGCGCAGCTCTGCAACAAAGTCGTAGTAATCGTTGCGGCAATAGGTGTCGGTGACTTCGATCGGCGTGTTGTCTTCCAGATAGCCGACCCGGGTCATCAGCAGCATGGCGGTGCCGGGGGCGATGCCGACCAGGGCGGCGAACTCGTCAGAGGCGTTGATCGCCTGGATGTGCTGGAGGGCGCGGACGATCGGTTTGCCGATGCCGTCGAGGTATTCGTAGAGCGAATCACCCACCGCTTGCGGTTTGGGCATGATCGACGCGGGCAGGGTACTCATTTCAATCGCCATGACCGTGTCATCGGCTTTGCGCAAGCGCTTCATCCGCGCGACTTTGTCATTGGGCGACAGGCCGAGGCGGATCAGTTCTTCGTGGGTCGGCAGAGTGATTTCCCGCTCCAGCCACTTCGAGCTGGGTACGAAGCCTTTCAAACGCAGCATTTCGCTGAAGCCGGAAAGCCGCGACAGCGGTTGTTCCAGACGTGGGGTGATGAATGTGCCAGAGCCTTGCAGGCGGCGGATCAGACCTTGCTCGAGCAAGACTTCCAATGCCTTGCGCGCGGTGACCCGGGAGATGCCGAGCTGGTCGCTGAGGTTGCGTTCGGACGGCATTGCCTGTTCGGCCTTCCACTGCCCGGCATGAATCGCCGCTTCCAGATTGCGCGCCAGCTGCAAGTACAGCGGCGTCGGCTGGGCGTCGTCGGGACGTAGGGATTGGAGGTCGTTCATGTAGGTTGTTTCCGTCGCGAGTATAGGATTGTTGTGGCTCGCTTGTGGGGCGGAAACTAATACCACTTGAATACCATGTCAACGCAGGTAAATGGCCTCTAACCCAGTGAAATGGCGGTGTTCAGGGGTGGTGGTATCAAGTGGTATTAACGATAGGCGATAAAAAGCAAAAGATCGCAGCCTGCGGCAGCTCCTACAATTCGGAGTGGTATCACCCCTGTAGGAGCTGCCGAAGGCTGCGATCTTTTGATTTATTTTTTTACGGGTGACCAGCGGTCGAGGTTACGGGCGAATCTCGATCATGGTGCCGTCCGGCACCAGGTTCCACACTTCACGCATGTCGACGTTGCGCATGGCGATGCAGCCATCGGTCCAGTCGAGGGTATGGAACAGCTGCTCCGGGTTGTCTTCCGAGTCCGGGGTGCCGTGGATCATGATCATCCCACCGGGCTCGACACCTTCACGGCGCGCGCGGGCGGCGTCGCTGATGTTCGGGTAGGAAATGTGCATCGACAGGTTGAATTTCTCGCTGGTCTTGCGCCAGTCGATCCAATAGAAACCTTCGGGTGTGCGTTTATCGCCCTCGATCAGTTTCGGCCCTTTCTTCGCCCCCTTGCCCAGGGAAATGCGATAGGTCTTCAGCGGCTTGCCGTCGGCGATCAACTGCAGTTGGTGGGCCGATTTGAGTACCAGGACTTTTTCGATCAGCGGGGTATTCGATGGCGTCACGGTGGTCACGAATGACGCTTGCGAAACGCTGACGAACGACAGGCAGAACAGGGCAAGCAACCAGCGCATTGAAACGATTCCCCAGGGAGTGACGCAATCAGGTTTTAGGTAGGAGCTGCCGAAGGCTGCGATCTTTTGATCTTCTAGCCAACAATGACCGGCTGCACCAGTGGCGGGATCGATTCCGAACGCACCGGGTAGTTCTCGACGCGCCGATCAGCGAAGAAGCATTCTAAGGTACGCCCGACCGTGCGGAAAGCCAGCTCGTCCCACGGGATGTCGGCTTCATCGAACAACTGCACTTCAAGGCTTTCAGGGCCGGCGGCGAACTCCAGGTCGGCCAGTTCGGCGCGGAAGAACACGTGCACCTGACTGATGTGCGGCACGTCGATCAACGTGTAGATGCTCAGGTTACGCACCCGGGCGCAGGCTTCCTCGGCGGTCTCGCGGATGGCCGCCTGTTCGATGGTCTCGCCGTTTTCCATGAAGCCGGCCGGCAGCGTCCAGTAACCGAGACGTGGCTCGATGGCGCGGCGGCAGAGCAACACTTGCGTGCCCCAGGTCGGCACGCAACCGGCGACGATATTGGGATTCTGGTAGTGAATGGTCTGACAGCTGTCGCAGACAAATCGCAGCCGCGAGTCGCCTTCGGGAATGCGCTGGGTGACCGGGTTACCGCAGTGGCTGCAAAATTTCATGCTCGGGTTCCTGAATGCTGCGCCTATCTTGGCGTGCAGCGGGGCCGGTCGGCAAGTTGTCGTTTCGCGACACGACGGGTTTCGGGGGCTTGGGCGCTCGCTTTGATTGGTGCATGATGCGGAGCAAGGCACCGATCGAGAACACTCATGCTGGACGAGCTACTGCATAGGGTAAGCAACCACACACCGCGCACGCTGGAGACCGACGCACGTTTCCCCGAAGCCGCCGTGCTGGTGCCGATCACCCGCAGTGACGAACCGGAACTGGTCCTGACCCTGCGCGCCAGCGGGCTTTCGACCCACGGCGGCGAAGTCGCCTTTCCTGGTGGACGCCGCGACCCGGAAGACCCGGACCTGATCTTCACTGCGCTGCGTGAAGCCGAAGAAGAAATCGGACTGCCGCCGGGGCTGGTCGAAGTCATCGGCCCGCTGAGTCCGCTGATTTCCCTGCACGGTATCAAGGTAACGCCGTATGTCGGGGTGATTCCCGACTTTGTCGAATACCAACCCAATGATGCCGAAATCGCCGCCGTCTTCAGCGTGCCCTTGGAATTCTTCCGCAAGGACCCGCGCGAGCACACCCATCGCATCGACTATCAGGGCCGCAGTTGGTATGTGCCGAGCTATCGCTTCGGCGAGTACAAGATCTGGGGGCTGACGGCGATCATGATCGTCGAGTTGATCAACCTGCTCTATGACGCCAAAATCAGCCTGCACCAACCGCCGAAAAGCTTTATCGATACCTGAGCCGTCGTTCGAACGGCCGTGAGCCCCGAGGAAAACAAGATGAAATATCGCCTGGGCGACGCCCGTGTCGAAACCCATCCGCAGAGCTGGGTCGCGCCCAATGCCGTGCTCGTCGGCAAGGTCCGCCTGGAAGAGGGCGCCAACGTCTGGTTCAACGCCGTGTTGCGCGGCGACAACGAACTGATCCTCATCGGCAAGAACAGCAATGTGCAGGACGGCACGGTGATGCACACCGATATGGGTTATCCGCTGACCATCGGCACTGGCGTGACCATCGGCCACAACGCCATGCTCCACGGCTGCACGGTCGGCGATTACAGCCTGATCGGTATCAACGCGGTGATTCTCAATGGCGCGAAGATCGGCAAGAACTGCATCATCGGCGCCAATTCGCTGATCGGCGAAGGCAAGGAAATTCCTGACGGTTCGCTGGTGATGGGCTCACCGGGCAAGGTTGTGCGCGAACTCACCGAGCCGCAGAAAAAGATGCTCGAAGCCAGCGCCGCGCACTATGTGCATAACTCGCAGCGTTACGCCCGTGATCTGGTTGAGCAGGAAGAATGACCAGCATCGAACGACCTGTTGCCTCGCCATGCGTGAATATTTGCGCGCTGGATGAAGACGATATCTGCACCGGCTGCCAGCGCACGGTCGAGGAGATCACCCGCTGGGGCCGCATGAGCAATGACGAGCGTCGGGCGGTACTGGGGTCGTGTCATGAGCGGGCGAAGGCGAGTGGGTTGGTGTGGATGATTGGTAAGACAACCGGGCATTAAGATCAAAAGATCGCAGCCTTCGGCAGCTCCTACATTTGAAATGCGTTTTCCCTGTAGGAGCTGCCGAAGGCTGCGATCTTTTGATTCTACTTTGGCTGAAGTAATCTGTGTGCCAATCTGCCAGGTCGCCTCCATGATTTTCCTCATCGCTTACATCAGCAGCGTCGTGCTGATCAACTTCGCCTTTTCCACCGCGCCGCACCTGGACATCATCTGGTCGGCCTGGGGCGGGCTGGTGTTCGTACTGCGCGACATGGTGCAAACGCGCTTCGGTCATGGTGCGATCGTGGCGATGCTGGCGGCGCTGGTGCTTTCCTACATTACCTCCGACCCTTCCATCGCACTGGCCAGCGCCACGGCGTTTGCGGTCTCCGAGTGCATCGACTGGCTGGTGTTCAGCATCACCAAGCGGCCGTTGCGCGACCGCTTGTGGATCAGCTCGGCGCTGAGCATTCCGCTGGATACCTTCATCTTTTTCGGCATGATCGACGCCTTGACGCCACCGGTGATCATCACTGCGCTGGCCTCCAAGTTCGCCGGCGTCACGGCGGTCTGGCTGATCATGGCCTGGCGTGATCGCAAACAGGCTGTCGCCAGCTGAAGCCAAACCCTCGGGTTCATGTAAAATGCCGCGCTTTCTCCCCATGGAAAGCGCACCTGCGTGGCTTTCCTCGATGATCCGCTTCCTTTGAGGACCTGAGATGACCCGTATCGGAACTCCATTGTCGCCAACCGCGACCCGCGTATTGCTGTGTGGCTGTGGTGAGTTGGGCAAGGAAGTGGTAATCGAACTGCAGCGCCTGGGCGTTGAAGTGATTGCCGTCGACCGCTACGCCAACGCGCCGGCCATGCAAGTCGCCCATCGCAGCCACGTGATCAACATGCTCGATGGCGCCGCCCTGCGTGCAGTGATCGAAGCGGAGAAGCCGCATTTCATCGTGCCGGAAATCGAGGCCATTGCCACCGCCACGCTGGTCGAGCTGGAAACCGAAGGCTTCACCGTCATTCCAACCGCGCGTGCGGCGCAACTGACCATGAACCGTGAAGGCATCCGCCGTCTGGCCGCCGAAGAGCTGGACCTGCCGACCTCGCCATACCACTTTGCCGACACATTCGAGGACTACAGCAAAGCCGTTCAGGATCTGGGTTTCCCTTGCGTGGTCAAGCCGGTAATGAGTTCGTCGGGCAAGGGCCAGAGCCTGCTGCGCGGCGCCGAGGACGTGCAGAAAGCCTGGGATTACGCGCAAGAGGGCGGTCGCGCCGGTAAAGGTCGGGTGATCATCGAAGGCTTCATCGATTTCGATTACGAAATCACCCTGCTGACCGTGCGCCACATCGGCGGCACTACGTTCTGCGCGCCGGTCGGTCACCGTCAGGAGAAAGGTGACTATCAGGAATCCTGGCAGCCACAAGCGATGAGCCCGATTGCCCTGGCTGAATCCGAGCGTGTCGCCAAAGCAGTGACTGAAGCGCTGGGTGGCCGTGGTCTGTTCGGCGTCGAGCTGTTCATCAAAGGCGACCAGGTGTGGTTCAGCGAAGTCTCGCCACGCCCGCATGACACCGGTCTGGTGACGCTGATTTCCCAGGACCTGTCGCAATTCGCTCTGCACGCCCGCGCCATTCTCGGCCTGCCGGTGCCGCTGATCCGTCAGTTCGGCCCGTCGGCGTCGGCGGTGATTCTGGTGGAAGGCCAGTCGACCCAGACTGCATTCGCCAACCTCGGCGCTGCACTGAGCGAGCCGGACACGGCGCTGCGCTTGTTCGGCAAGCCGGAAGTGAACGGCCAGCGCCGCATGGGCGTGGCGCTCGCGCGGGATGAATCGATCGAGGCGGCGCGTGCCAAGGCGACCCGTGCTTCCAAGGCTGTTGTTGTAGAGCTGTAAGCGAGTCGCGCCGATCGCGAGCAGGCTCACTCCTACAATTTGAAATGCGTTCCCCTGTAGGAGTGAGCCTGCTCGCGATAGCTATCTATCAAGCGACACGATTCAGGTCGTTGCCGCGCGTCTCCTTCAAACACAGCACCGCAATCAGACTCAACACCGCTGCCGCCGATACATACCCGCCGACATAGCTCAATCCACCCATCGCCACGAGTTTCTGCGCAAAGAACGGCGCCGCCGAGGCCCCGACGATGCCGCCCAGGTTGTACGCCGCCGAAGCGCCGGTATAACGCACATGGGTCGGAAACAGTTCAGGCAGCAGTGCGCCCATCGGCGCAAACGTCACGCCCATCAAGAACAGCTCGATGCACAGAAACAGCGCCACGCCCCAGGTCGAGCCCTGAGTCAGCAACGGCTCCATCAGAAATCCGGACAGAATCGCCAGTACACCACCGATGATCAGCACCGGTTTGCGCCCGTAACGGTCGCTGGCCCAGGCAGACAGCGGTGTCGCGGCCGCCATGAACAGCACGGCAAAGCACAGCAGCCCGAGGAACGTTTCGCGGCTATAGCCGAGTGTGGCAACCCCGTAACTCAGAGAAAACACCGTCGAGATATAGAACAGCGCATAGCAGACCACCATTGCCGCCGCGCCCAACAAGGTTGGTGCCCAGTACTGGCTGAACAACTCGACCAGCGGCACCTTCACCCGCTCCTGACGGGCGATGGCATTGGCAAACACTGGCGTTTCATGCAGCTTGAGGCGCACGTACAGGCCGACCATCACCAGCGCCGCGCTGAGCAGAAACGGAATGCGCCAGCCCCAACTGCGGAATTGCTCATCATCGAGCGTCATGGCCAAGGTCAGGAACAAACCGTTGGCGGCGAGAAAACCAATCGAAGGGCCGAGCTGCGGGAACATGCCGAACCAGGCACGTTTGCCTTTCGGCGCGTTCTCCGTGGCCAGCAGAGCGGCACCGCCCCATTCGCCACCCAATCCCAAGCCCTGACCGAAGCGCAGCACACATAACAGAATCGGCGCCCATGCGCCGATGGTGGCGTAACCCGGCAGCACGCCGATCAGCGTCGTACACACGCCCATCAACAGCAGCGAGGCCACCAGCGTCGATTTGCGCCCGATACGGTCACCGAAGTGGCCGAACAACGCCGAGCCCAGTGGTCGCGCCAGAAATGCGATACCAAAGGTAAGAAACGCCGAAAGCATCTGCGCCGTGCCGGACGTCTGCGGAAAGAACACCGGCCCGATCACCAGCGCAGCCGCTGTGGCGTAAACATAGAAGTCGTAGAACTCGATCGCGGTGCCGATAAAACTCGCCGTAGCCACGCGGGTGGCAGAATTGGTCGGCTGGGCAGGCGCGGTTTCGCGGTAAGCGGTATGGGTCGTCATGCGGTGATCCCTGACAGTCATGAGCTCCAGTGGAGCGAATTATTATGGTCGAACACCCAGGGATGTGGGGTAGGGCGCGAGCGCTGTTTCGAGTAGGAACAGTCGTCGGTTTGCAGCGGAAACAGTCAGGATCCGGGTAGTGCCGGGTAAGCACAGGGATCGACGGCGCTTGGGTAAGCGCCTCGATTATAGGAAGGGGGCTAACGATCAAACAAGCGCAAAAGATCGCAGGGTAGGAGCTGCCGAAGGCTGCGATCTTTTGATCTTTTGATTTTTATCTGGCGGGCACCAAAGCAGGAGCAGAAGAGGTGTGCCAGATCAGCACCTTGCTCACCCGGTTCTCCTCGGTCTCGAGGATTTCCAGTCGATAACGCCCGATCTTCAGGCACACCGCGCTTTCCGGAATGGTTTCCAGCGCTTCGGTGACCAGGCCATTGAGCGTCTTCGGCCCGTCGCTTGGCAGATGCCAGCCCAGGCACTTGTTCACATCGCGGATCGATGCGGCGCCATCGATCAGCATGCGCCCGTCGGCTTGTGGATGGATATGCGGGTTGTCGAGGCTGTGTTCGCTTTCGAATTCGCCGACGATCTCTTCGAGAATGTCCTCGAGGGTGACGATGCCGAGGACTTCGCCATACTCGTCGACGACCATGCCCAGGCGGCGCTGCTGCTTGTGAAAATTGAGCAATTGCAGTTGCAACGGCGTGCTTTCCGGGACGAAGTAGGGCTCGTAACTGGCGGCCAGCAGCGCTTCGCGGGTGAGTTCGCCATTGCTCAGCAAATGGCCGATCTGCCGGGTGTTGAGCACCGCTTCGACCTGATTGATGTCGCTGTGAAACACCGGCAGGCGCGTGCGTGTGTTGTTGCGCAGTTGCTCGATGATCTCTTCGATCGAATCGTCGAGATTGATGCCGTCGACATCACTGCGCGGCACCAGGATGTCGTTGACCGTAATGTTGTCCAGCGCGTGAATGCCTGCGACCGGGTGGGCGCGAACCGGGTGCTCTGGGGCGTCGTCAGGATCGGCCGGCAAATCATCTTCGCTCTGCTGCACCACCTGAGCCGTTCGCGTGAACGGAGTCGTCAGCAAAACGCTGAGACGGCTGAGCAGCCAGGCGAACGGGTAGACGATTTTCATCGGCACGGCCAGCAGAGCGTTGCCGAACGCCAGTACGGCGTCGGGATAGCGCCGGGCTACGGCGCGCGGGAAATAATCGGCGAACACCAGCAGGATGGCGCCGGCGCCAAGGCAGGCCGCCCACGGGCCGTTTTCTTCACAGAGGAAGATCGCCAGCAGCGTCGCGATGATCACCGCAAGGGCGCGGCACAGGGTGTTGCAGAGGATCAGGCTGTCGAGCGGGAAGCTCAGCCTGGCCAGCGGTTTATCGCTGGCGCGCGAGGCGACACGTTGCGCAAGCAGGTACTGCTGCGCGATTTCGACGGCGGTAAACAGCCCCGACCATAAAATCAGCAGGACAAATACCGCGAGCATCGGCCCTATGGGCAAACCGTCCATTTATGCCGCCCGTCAGATGTGCAGAATGTATTCACGAACCAGTTTGCTGCCGAAGTACGCCAGCATCAGCAGGCAGAAACCGGCGAGGGTCCAGCGAATCGCCTTGTGGCCACGCCAGCCCAGACGGTTGCGGCCCCACAGCAGCACGCTGAAGACGATCCACGCCAGGCAGGCCAGCAGGGTCTTGTGCACCAGATGCTGGGCAAACAGGTTCTCGACGAACAGCCAGCCGGAGATCAGCGACAGCGACAGCAGCGTCCAGCCGGCCCAGAGAAAACCGAACAGCAGGCTCTCCATGGTTTGCAGCGGCGGGAAGTTCTTGATCAGCCCGGACGGGTGCTTGTGCTTGAGCTGATGGTCCTGCACCAGCAGCAGCAACGCCTGGAACACCGCGATGGTGAACATGCCGTAGGCGAGGATGGACAATAGAATGTGGGCGAGGATGCCCGGCTCTTCATCGATGATCTGCACCGTGCCGGTCGGCGCGAACTGCGCCAGCAATACTGTGATCGCGCCCAGCGGGAACAGCAGCACCAGCAGGTTTTCCACCGGGATCCGCGAACAGGCGAGCAGGGTCAGGGCAATCACCGCGGCGGCAATCAGGCTCGAGGCGCTGAAAAAGTCCAGGCCCAGGCCGATCGGGGTCAACAGATGAGTGAGCAGGCTGGCGCCGTGGGCGAGCACGGCGAACACGCCGAGGCTGACCAGCAGGCGCTTGTTCGCCTTGGCGCCGGTGGCCAGGCGGGTACTTTGATAGACGGTCGCAGCGGCATAGAGCAGGGCGGCGGCGAGGGTGGTCAGCAAACTGGGTGACAAGGGGAGCATAAATCCTGTTAGGCGAGCCCGAAAGGCGCTGAGTTTGGCATAGAACCGCCACGGCACGAAAGACTCCGCAAGCTGACGGCGAGGTGTCCGCCGGTCGCAGTCTTCGCTATAATCCGCGACCTGCCCACGCCGCAGGCTCGCCGAGCACATGTTGATTCCGGTCTGGGCCGCCATTATCCCGGTCTGTACAGGGCCTGAAAGGATCGCGCAATGTTTGAAAACTTAACCGACCGTCTCTCGCAGACGCTGCGCCATGTTACCGGCAAGGCGAAGCTGACCGAGGACAATATCAAAGACACCCTGCGTGAAGTGCGCATGGCGTTGCTCGAAGCTGACGTCGCATTGCCGGTGGTCAAGGACTTCGTCAATTCGGTCAAGGAACGCGCTGTCGGCACCGAGGTGTCGCGCAGCCTGACGCCGGGCCAGGCGTTCGTGAAGATCGTCCAGGCCGAACTCGAAAGCCTGATGGGCGCGGCCAACGAAGATCTGAACCTGAGCGCTGTTCCTCCTGCCGTGATTCTGATGGCCGGTCTGCAGGGTGCGGGTAAAACCACCACTGCCGGCAAGCTGGCGCGCTTCCTTAAAGAGCGCAAGAAGAAGTCGGTCATGGTCGTGTCTGCGGACATCTACCGTCCGGCCGCGATCAAGCAGCTGGAAACCCTGGCCAACGACATCGGCGTGACGTTCTTCCCGTCCGACCTGAGCCAGAAGCCGGTCGACATCGCCAACGCGGCTATCAAAGAAGCAAAACTGAAATTCATCGACGTGGTCATCGTCGACACCGCCGGTCGTCTGCACATCGATGAAGAGATGATGGGCGAGATCAAGGCGTTGCACGCCGCGATCAACCCGGTGGAAACCCTGTTCGTGGTCGACGCCATGACTGGTCAGGACGCCGCCAACACGGCCAAGGCCTTTGGCGATGCGCTGCCGCTGACCGGTGTGATCCTGACCAAGGTCGACGGCGACGCCCGTGGCGGTGCCGCGCTGTCGGTGCGCGCGATTACCGGCAAGCCGATCAAGTTCATCGGTATGGGCGAGAAGAGCGAGGCGCTCGACCCGTTCCATCCTGAGCGGATCGCCTCGCGGATCCTCGGCATGGGCGACGTGCTCAGCCTGATCGAACAAGCCGAAGCGACGCTGGACAAGGACAAGGCCGACAAACTGGCCAAGAAGCTGAAGAAGGGCAAGGGCTTCGACCTCGAAGACTTCCGCGATCAGCTGCAACAGATGAAGAACATGGGTGGCCTGGGCGGGCTCATGGACAAACTGCCGAGCATCGGCGGCGTCAACCTGTCGCAAATGGGCAATGCCCAGAACGCCGCAGAGAAGCAATTCAAGCAGATGGAAGCCATCATCAATTCCATGACCCCGGCCGAGCGCCGTGACCCTGAGCTGATCAGCGGTTCGCGCAAGCGTCGGATCGCCATGGGTTCCGGCACTCAGGTGCAGGACATCGGCCGCTTGATCAAGCAGCACAAGCAAATGCAGAAGATGATGAAGAAATTCACCGCCAAGGGCGGTATGGCAAAAATGATGCGCGGCATGGGCGGTATGTTGCCCGGCGGCGGCATGCCGAAGATGTAAGACGTTCTGTCTGATCCATTCTTCTTATATATGGCGAGAGAAATGGGTAAGGCGGGCACAAGATCCGCGCCGGTCGTCGCACCGGCGCAGACCCTGCAAGGAAGCAGGATCCACAGCAAACCCGCACTCGGCGGGAGCTGACTGGCCGTTTTCATCGACGGCTCTCCATGCAAATCTGCACGGCATGCCATGGGCGCCGGAAAAAGGCATTTGCAAAAGTCCGGATATTCCTTAGAATATGCGGCCTTTCGGGCACCCATGCCCGCTGTGCATTTAGATTTGCAGCACCGACTACAGGAACGATGTTCACATGCTAACAATCCGTCTTGCCCTTGGCGGCTCCAAAAAGCGCCCGTTTTACCACCTGACCGTAACCGACTCGCGTAACCCGCGTGACGGCTCCCACAAAGAACAGGTTGGTTTCTTCAACCCTGTTGCCCGTGGTCAGGAAATCCGTCTGTCCGTGAACCAAGAGCGCGTTGCCTACTGGCTGAGCGTTGGTGCACAACCTTCTGAGCGCGTTGCTCAGTTGTTGAAGGAATCTGCCAAGGCTGCGGCCTGAGCAATATGAACGCGACGCCAGCTCCTGCCGATGATTTGATCGTTATTGGCAAAATTTATTCTGTTCATGGCGTTCGCGGCGAAGTGAAGGTTTATTCCTTTACTGATCCGACTGAAAACCTGTTGCAGTACAAAACCTGGACGCTCAAGCGCGAAGGCAATGTCAAACAGGTCGAGCTGGTCAGTGGACGCGGGAGCGACAAGTTCCTGGTCGCCAAGCTCAAGGGTCTCGATGATCGTGAAGAAGCTCGTCTTCTGGCCGGTTATGAGATCTGCGTGCCGCGCAACCTGTTCGCTGAATTGACCGAAGGCGAGTACTACTGGTACCAGCTGGAAGGTCTGAAGGTCATCGACACTCTTGGGCAATTGCTCGGGAAAATCGATCATCTTCTGGAAACCGGCGCCAATGATGTAATGGTCGTCAAGCCTTGCGCTGGCAGCCTGGATGATCGCGAACGCCTGTTGCCCTATACGGAGCAATGCGTGTTGGCCGTCGACCTGGAAGCGGGCGAGATGAAGGTGGATTGGGACGCGGATTTCTGAACGTGGCTAACTTGCGCGTAGAAGTGATCAGTCTGTTTCCCGAGATGTTTTCCGCCATTGGCGATTACGGCATCACCAGTCGTGCGGTCAAACAGGGGCTCTTGCAGCTGACCTGTTGGAATCCGCGAGATTACACGACGGATCGGCATCACACTGTGGACGATCGCCCGTTTGGCGGTGGTCCGGGCATGGTGATGAAGATCAAGCCCCTGGAAGATGCTCTGGCCCAGGCCAAGGCAGCAGCCGGGGAGGCGGCGAAGGTGATTTACCTGTCCCCCCAAGGCCGTCAACTGACTCAGTCGGCGGTACGCGAGCTGGCACAATCGGATGCATTGATCCTGATTGCCGGCCGCTACGAAGGCATTGACGAGCGCTTTATTGAGGCTCATGTCGATGAAGAGTGGTCGATTGGCGACTATGTACTGTCTGGCGGCGAGCTGCCGGCCATGGTCCTGATCGATGCGGTTACACGACTGCTGCCTGGAGCTTTAGGGCATGCGGATTCCGCTGAGGAAGATTCCTTTACGGATGGTCTGCTGGATTGCCCGCACTACACCCGACCGGAGGTGTATGCGGATCAGCGTGTTCCCGACGTGTTGCTGAGTGGCAATCACGCGCATATCCGGCGTTGGCGTTTACAGCAGTCCCTTGGTCGGACCTATGAACGACGCGCCGATCTTCTGGAAAGCCGCTCGCTTTCTGGAGAAGAGAAGAAGCTGCTCGAGGAATACATCCGCGAGCGGGACGATAGTTAACAACGTATCGATGGTAGATCGAACGATTTACCTTAGGAGCACAGCATGACCAACAAAATCATCCTTGCACTCGAAGCAGAGCAGATGACCAAAGAAATCCCTACCTTCGCCCCAGGCGACACTATTGTCGTTCAGGTGAAAGTGAAGGAAGGCGATCGTTCCCGTCTGCAAGCGTTCGAAGGCGTTGTAATCGCCAAGCGTAACCGCGGCGTGAACAGTGCGTTCACCGTTCGTAAAATCTCCAACGGTGTTGGCGTAGAACGTACTTTCCAGACCTACTCCCCGCAGATCGACAGCATGGCTGTTAAACGTCGCGGTGACGTACGTAAAGCCAAGCTGTACTACCTGCGCGACCTGTCGGGTAAAGCAGCCCGCATCAAGGAAAAACTGGCTTAAGCCCAGCTTCCGATGCAGAAAAAAGCAGCCTACGGGCTGCTTTTTTGTTGCCTGCGATTTACCGGACGCCTTGCACGCGCCTCGCTTAATGAAGCTGCCTGTTTCTTGAACTGGCCGGCTATGAAAGACTGGCGCCCCTTTACTGACTATTTGCACGCCGCGCGAAAAGCAGCCTGCCCGAGCCCCCATGCCTGCCATCGACCATCCGCTGATTGATCAATTCCTCGACGCTTTATGGCTGGAAAAAGGCCTCTCCGACAATACCCGCGACGCCTATCGCAGCGATCTCGCGCTGTTCAACGGCTGGTTGCAGGAGAAGAATCTCGAACTGATCAATGCCGGCCGAGAGTTGATCCTCGATCACCTGGCGTGGCGCCTGGAGCAGAACTACAAGCCGCGCTCGACCGCCAGATTTCTCTCCGGGGTGCGTGGCTTTTATCGCTATCTGCTGCGGGAAAAGCTGATCAGTGTCGATCCGACGTTACGTGTCGACATGCCGCAACTGGGCAGGCCGTTACCCAAGTCGCTATCGGAAGCCGATGTCGACGCGCTGCTCAAGGCGCCGGATTTGAGTGACGCCATCGGCCAGCGTGACCGCGCGATGCTGGAAGTGTTGTATGCCTGTGGTTTGCGCGTGACCGAACTGATCAGCCTGACGCTGGAGCAGGTCAATCTGCGCCAGGGCGTATTGCGGGTGATGGGCAAGGGCAGCAAGGAACGGCTGGTGCCGATGGGCGAGGAGGCGATTGTCTGGGTCGAGCGTTATATGCGTGATGGCCGTCAGGAATTGCTCGGTGGCCGCCCTAGCGATGTGCTGTTCCCGAGCCAGCGCGGCGAGCAGATGACCCGGCAGACGTTCTGGCACCGGATCAAGCACCAGGCCAAGGTCGCCGGGATCAACAAGTCGCTGTCTCCGCATACCTTGCGCCACGCGTTTGCCACGCACCTGCTCAACCATGGCGCGGACTTGCGCGTGGTGCAGATGCTGCTTGGCCACAGCGATCTTTCCACCACGCAGATTTATACCCACGTCGCCCGCGCCCGCCTGCAGGACCTGCACGCCAAACACCACCCCCGCGGCTGAACACCAAACCCTTGTAGGAGTGAGCCTGCTCGCGATAGCGGTCTGTTAGTCAAAGCCGTGTCGGCAGGACTACCGCTATCGCGAGCAGGCTCACTCCTACAAGGATTCTGCGGTGACGTTCAAATGTGTGGCGACAGGCGCATTCGGCCCTCGCGGCCTTATGTGTTAGGCTTTCCCGGTTTGCACGATGGACGGTTATGACCCGGTGTTTCGCACGGGCGTTCTGATCGTTTCATTGGCCCGCCCTCAGGAGTACTCATGCGTCTGACCCAGATTTTCGCCGCCGCCGCTATTGCGCTGGTGAGCACCTTTGCCGTCGCCGACGACGCGGCCGACAAAGCCATTCGTCAAAGCCTGGAAAAACTCGAACTCGAGGTTCCGGTCGAAAGCATCAATGCCAGCCCGTTGCCCGGCATGTACGAAGTCAAACTCAAAGGCAGCCGCGTGCTCTACGCGAGCGCCGATGGCCAGTACATCGTGCAGGGCAACCTGTACCAGCTGGAGAACGGCAAACCGGTCAACCTGACCGAGAAGACCGAACGCCTGGGCATTTCCAAACTGATCAATGCCATTCCGGTCGCCGAAACCGTGGTGTACCCGGCGGTGGGCGAGACCAAATCGCACATCACCGTGTTCACCGACACCACCTGCCCGTATTGCCACAAACTGCACGCCGAAGTGCCCGAGCTGAACAAGCGCGGCATCGAAGTGCGCTACGTGGCGTTCCCGCGCCAGGGCCTGAATTCGCCGGGCGACGAACAGCTGCAAGCGGTGTGGTGTTCGAAAGACAAGAAAGCTGCCATGGACAAAATGGTCGATGGCAAGGAAATCAAGGCCGCCAAGTGCGATAACCCGGTTTCCAGACAGTTCGCCCTCGGTCAGTCGATCGGCGTGAACGGCACACCGGCCATCGTTTTGGCTGACGGCCAGGTCATTCCAGGCTACCAGCCTGCGCCACAAGTCGCCAAACTGGCGCTGGGCGCGAAGTAATTCGCATCGTCACGGGCAGCCGTTGACGATCGTGGTCCGGCAGCAATAGCGCCGGGCCATCAACAGAGAGCCGCGAGCACGCGGTTGTTTTCCGGCCGACCCTGCGTCGGCCGTTTCATGGGGAGTTCACAGTGAATCCGGTCAAAGTAGGCATCTGTGGGTTAGGGACCGTCGGTGGCGGTACCTTCAACGTACTTCAGCGCAACGCCGAGGAAATTGCTCGTCGTGCCGGGCGTGGAATCGAAGTGGCACAAATTGCCACGCGCACGCCAAAGCCTCAGTTCCAGACGACCGGTATTGCGATTACCAACGATGTCTTCGAAGTGGCCACGAACCCTGAGATCGACATCGTCATAGAGCTGATGGGCGGCTACACCGTTGCCCGCGAGCTGGTACTCAAGGCCATCGAGAATGGCAAGCATGTGGTCACCGCGAACAAGGCACTGATTGCCGTTCACGGTAATGAAATTTTCGCCAAGGCCCGCGAGAAAGGCGTGATCGTGGCGTTCGAAGCAGCGGTGGCCGGTGGCATTCCGGTGATCAAGGCGATCCGCGAAGGCCTGTCCGCCAACCGTATCAACTGGGTCGCCGGGATCATTAATGGCACCGGCAACTTCATCCTCACCGAAATGCGCGAGAAGGGCCGTACGTTCGAAGACGTGCTGGCCGAAGCGCAGGCGCTGGGTTATGCCGAAGCCGACCCGACCTTCGACGTCGAAGGCATCGATGCCGCGCACAAGCTGACCATTCTGGCGTCGATTGCGTTCGGTATTCCGCTGCAATTCGACAAGGCATACACCGAAGGCATCACCAAACTGACCACCGCCGACGTCAACTATGCCGAAGCGTTGGGCTATCGCATCAAGCACCTCGGTGTGGCGCGCAGCACTGACGCCGGCATCGAGTTGCGCGTACACCCGACGCTGATCCCGGCCGATCGCCTGATCGCCAACGTCAACGGGGTGATGAACGCAGTGATGGTCAACGGTGACGCCGCCGGTTCGACGCTGTTCTACGGTGCCGGCGCTGGCATGGAGCCAACCGCTTCGTCGGTGATCGCCGATCTGGTCGACGTGGTTCGCGCCATGACCTCCGACCCGGAAAACCGCGTGCCGCACCTGGCCTTCCAGCCGGACTCGCTGTCGGCACATCCGATCTTGCCGATCGAAGCCTGCGAAAGCGCTTACTACCTGCGCATTCACGCCAAGGACCACCCGGGCGTACTGGCTCAGGTGGCGAGCATCCTGTCGGAGCGCGGCATCAATATCGAATCGATCATGCAGAAGGAAGTCGAAGAGCATGACGGCCTGGTGCCGATGATCCTGCTGACCCACCGCGTGGTCGAGCAACGTATCAACGATGCGATTACTGCGCTGGAAGCACTGGCTGGCGTCGACGGCCCGGTTGTACGGATCCGCGTCGAACACTTGAACTAAAAGCAGCGGCAGGCTTCGGGCGGCAAGCGGCAAGAGAGAAGCAGTCTGGCTTTTACTTGCAGCTTGCAGCTTGCAGCTTGCAGCTCAAACCGAAGGTTTGAAAAAATGCGATATATCAGTACCCGCGGCCAGGCACCGGCCCTGAATTTCGAAGACGTCCTGCTGGCCGGTCTGGCGACCGATGGCGGTCTGTACGTCCCGGAAAACCTGCCACGTTTCACTCAGGAAGAGATCGCCTCCTGGGCCGGCCTGCCCTATCACGAACTGGCCTTCCGGGTGATGCGCCCGTTCGTTACCGGCAGTATCCCGGATGCCGATTTCAAGAAGATCCTCGAAGAAACCTACGGTGTGTTCGCCCACAGTGCCGTTGCGCCACTGCGTCAGTTGAACGGCAACGAGTGGGTGCTGGAGCTGTTCCACGGTCCGACCCTGGCGTTCAAGGACTTCGCCCTGCAACTGCTGGGTCGTCTGCTCGATTACGTGCTGGAAAAGCGCGGCGAGCGCGTGGTGATCGTCGGCGCCACTTCCGGTGATACCGGTTCGGCGGCCATCGAAGGCTGTAAGCACTGCGAGAACGTCGACATCTTCATCCTGCACCCGCACCAGCGCGTCTCTGAGGTGCAGCGTCGGCAGATGACGACGATCTTCGGCGAGAACATCCACAACATCGCCATCGAAGGCAACTTCGATGACTGCCAGGAAATGGTCAAGAACAGCTTCGCCGACCAGAGCTTCCTCAAAGGCACGCGTCTGGTGGCGGTGAACTCGATCAACTGGGCGCGGATCATGGCCCAGATCGTTTACTACTTCCATGCGGCCCTGCAGTTGGGCGGTCCGGCGCGTTCGGTGTCGTTCTCGGTACCCACCGGCAACTTCGGCGACATCTTTGCCGGTTACCTGGCACGCAACATGGGCCTGCCGATCAACCAGTTGATCGTCGCAACCAACCGCAACGACATCCTGCACCGCTTCATGAGCGGCAACCAGTACGTCAAGGAAACCCTGCACGCGACCTTGTCGCCGTCGATGGACATCATGGTTTCGTCCAACTTTGAACGCCTGCTGTTCGACCTGCATGGTCGCAATGGTGCGGCAATCGCCGGCCTGATGGGCTCGTTCAAAAAGGACGGCAGTTTCAGCGTCGAACAAGAGCGCTGGACCGAAGCGCGCAAACTGTTCGATTCGCTGGCGGTGGATGACACACAGACCTGTGAAACCATCGCCGAAGTCTACGAGCAGACCGGTGAAGTCCTCGATCCGCACACCGCCATCGGCGTCAAAGCCGCGCGCGAGTGCCGTCGCAGTCTGGATATCCCGATGGTGATTCTGGGCACTGCCCATCCGGTCAAGTTTCCCGAGGCAGTGGAGAAAGCGGGTGTAGGAAAAGCGCTCGAACTACCTGCACATCTTTCTGATTTGTTTGAGCGAAACGAGCGCTGCACGGTTCTGCCGAACGACCTGAAAGCCGTGCAAGCCTTTGTCAGCCAGCATGGCAACCGCGGCAAGCCACTCTAAGCCTGAAAAAGCTGTCACATTTTGAAGCCCGTCTCCTGACGGGCTTTTTTGTTTCTGCTGCCACACTGCTCGGGTTTTCACCCACGAAGGACGGGTGAGTCGATCACGAAGGAAATGGCAATGCTGTTTTACAGAGGTTTGAAACCGGCACTGGGCTGGTTGTTTTTGTCGGCGGTGCTGGGGTGGATGCACAGCGCCATGGCAGCGCAAATGGTACTTGATCAGGCGAATGCGCCCGTCAATGTGCAGCCTGTCGAACTGGACGCACGCGAACGTCAATGGATTCGCGAAAACCCGAAGGTGACAGTGGCATCAGTGCAATACCCGCTGTATTTGTTTCAGGACGAGCACGGGCAGTGGAACGGTCTGAACAACGACGTGCTCAAGCGTGTCACCGCGATGACCGGGCTGCAATTCGAGCATCAGGAATCCTTTTCCACCGACCACATGCTCGAACGCCTGCAAAGCGGGGTCGCGGACATCAGTACGACCCTGGCCATGAGCGATGATCGCAAGCTGTTCCTTGATTTCAGCCACGCTTTCGGTGGTGCGGGCTGGGTTTTTGTCGGCCATGCGGATGCGCCAGTGGTGGACTCTTTCGAGCAACTGGCGAAGCGCGTGTTGGTGCTACCTGCCCGGCACGCACTGGAAGATGTGATTCGGCGTGATTTCCCTTCGATTGAAATACGCTCAGTGAAAACCTACGCCGAAGCCCGGGCGCTGGTTGAAAGTGGTGAAGCCTACGCCACGATCGAAAACGAAATCGGCGCGCAGCTCTATCCGCTGGGCATGCTCAAAGTCGGTGGCTTGGTGGAGGGCAAGTGGGAAGCCGATCACCTGGCTGTACGAAAAGGCATGCCCGAGCTGCTGAGTATTCTCAACAAGGCACTGGAAGCTTTCCCGGCCGCTGAGTTGCGCGCGATCCGGCTCAAGTGGCTCGAAGGCATTTCACCGGCGCCCGTGCCATCGATCTGGCAGCAGTTGGTTGAATGGGGATGCTGGGCGATGGGGGTGATCGGTGTTTTCGGGATACTGTCGCTGGTGTGGAACAGGCGTCTGGCGGCGGTGATCAAGTTGCGCTGTGAGGCGGAGAAGGAGTTGGGTGATCAGTTGGCGTTTCAACATGCCCTGATCGATTCCATGCCGGATCCGGTGTTCGTGCGCGATCTCCAGGGGCGTCTGATCATCTGCAACCGCAGTTACGAAGAGGCGCTGTCGGTGCGCCTGGACCAGATGCAGGGGCGGTTGTTGATCGAGGTCGATGCGTTTCCCGAAACGACCGCGCGGATGCTGCACGATGAGTTCATCGCGCAGCTGCAGACTCGCAAGTCGCGCTTCAGCAAGCGCGAGCTGCTATTCAATGGCGGCCCACGTGAGGTCTATCAGTGGACGGTGCCGTTTTACAGCGGTGACGGCAAATTGCGCGGCTTGTTGGGTGGCTGGACCGACATCACTCAACGCCGGACTGAGAGCGGCTGCCGATGTCTGCATTGAAGAAGGGAAATGTCCTGCAAGACGCGACTACTTTTCTGATGGGAGGCTTAAGACGCCTGGCCTAGAGTGGACGACAACTGCGGTGAGAGTCCGCGATGATCGCTCCAGAGGTCGCCCATGCGCTCGCTTAAAGTCCTGATTCTTGAACCCAATCCGTTCCAGCTGATGGCATTGCATCAAATGCTCAATGCCATCGGCATCTACGACGTCCTGACCGCCCCCTCGTTAGCGTCAGCCTTATGTTCCCTGGGGCACCGCGGTGCGGTCGATATCGCCATTTGCGATCCGCAACTCAAGGGTGGGGATGGCCTGGCCCTGATCCACCATCTGGCCGCGCACCATGAGGCACGGGCGCTGATTCTGCTGGGGTCGGTCGCGCAGAGCCTGTTGACTGACCTGGAACCGGTGCTTCGCCAACAACGACTGCGCCTGCTGGGGCGTCTGCAAACGCCGGTCTCGGCAGTGTTGATGAGGGGCCTGCTGGACAGTTATCTGATCTCGCCGCCGGAACTCATCGAGGCCTGAAGGGGACGGTTATTTTTCTGTCATCTTCGCCGTGCATGCTCTGTCAGACGCAGCCCCCACGAGATTGGGGCGCGAGAGGCAGAACTTTCTTCTCGGGCCGGTGGTCATTTAATGTGAACACGCCCCAGGCACTGTGTTTTCGGACTATTGAGTGGAGATCGAGATGGAAAGTATCAGTCTATTGCTCGGTGAGGCTCTGAGCCCGTATCAGGTGACGCTGACCCCTCGCGGCAGCCATGGTGAATGTCTGGTGACGCTGAAGAACAGCAGCGGCGCCATTGTGGTGGAACGCGAATTCAATCAGGCCCAGTTGAGCGACAAGCGCTTGCTGACAGATGTGGTGGACGGCCTGCACCGCGACGTGATGATCGCCGAAGGACGGCTGGAACCCTGCGTCATCGCGGCGTTGCGCAATGCGGCACTGGACAAGCGTCCGGCCCTGTAAAGATGAAATATGTTTTGTGGGAACCTTCCTGCATCCCTGTCAGTCAGACCCCATAACAGCAGGATCAAGCATTGTGCTCCGGTGCTTGTCGCTTGCTGCTACGGGTCTCGAAGCAGACCACGTTTAACCCCGAGTCGTCTCCCCACTTCTCGGGGTTTCTTTTTGCCTGGCGTTTGCTCACTGCGCATTGGGTTGGTCGAAAGCCAGAGTGCACAGCGGTGCTTAAATGGCTCCGTCTTCACGCAACCTGGCGATGTGCGCCGCGTCGTAGCCCAGTTCGCCAAGCACCTGCGCGTTGTGTTCGCCAAGCTGTGGTCCGACCCACTCCGACGAACCCGGCGTTTCGGAGAGTTTCGGCACGATGCCGGGCATCTTGAAATCCTTGCCGTCCGGCAGCTTGGCATGCAGGAACATCTCCCGCGCCAGGTATTGCGGATCGTTGAGCATGTCCTCGGCGCTGAAGATCCGGCTGACCGGTACGTCGGCCTGATTGAGCAAGTCGAGAACGGTCTGCAGCGGTAAGGAATTGACCCAGCGATCAATCACGCCATACAACTCGTCGCGACGACTGTCGCGGCCGTCATTGCTGGCCAGTACCGAGTCGTTCGCCAGGTCGTCGCGCCCGATGACCTGCATGAACCGTTTGAAGATTGCATCGCCATTGGCGCCGATCTGCACATGCTTGCCGTCGGCGCTGGTGTGGATCGAGGAGGGCGTGATGCCCGGCATGATGTTGCCACTGCGTTCGCGGATGAAACCGAAGACGTCGAACTCCGGCACCATGCTTTCCATCATCGCGAAAATCGCCTCATACAGGGCGACGTCGACCACTTGGCCAAGTCCGCCATTGACCTCACGATGACGCAAAGCCATCAACGCACCAATCACGCCCCACAGCGCGGCAATTGAATCGCCGATGGAAATCCCGGTGCGCACCGGCGGCCGATCCTCGAAACCGGTGATGTACCGCAGGCCGCCCATGGATTCGCCAACCGCGCCGAAGCCTGGCTGATCCTTCATTGGCCCGGTCTGGCCAAAACCGGACAGGCGCACCATCACCAGTTTCGGGTTCAGCGCATGCAAGGTTTCCCAGCTCAGGCCGAGTTTTTCCAGCACGCCGGGGCGGAAGTTTTCGATGAGGATGTCGGCTTCGCCAAGCAGCTGTTTCAGGATCGCCAAGCCGTCGGGGTGTTTCAGATTGAGGGTCAGCGACTTCTTGTTGCGCGCCTGGACGAACCACCATAGGGAGGTGCCTTCGTACAACTTGCGCCATTTGCGCAGGGGATCACCGCCGTCCGGCGATTCGATCTTGATCACTTCGGCGCCGAACTCGCCGCAGATGCGCGAGGCAAAAGGCCCGGCGATCAGCGTACCCAATTCAATGACTTTCAGACCCGAGAGCGGTTTGCTGGTGAACGGCATGCGAAATCCTGTAGGACAAGGCTGAGCGGATAGAGGGTTTTAACATAGCCGGCTGTCCGACGCCGCAGCTTGAGTGCCATCAATTCGATGATTGCCTGTGGCATCGGTTAGACTTGCCGACTTTCCTCGTATCAAGAAGCCCGTTCATGGCCCAGCCGTCCACAACCTACAAATTCGAACTGAACCTCACCGACCTCGACCGCAGCGTCTACGAGAGCGTCAAGCAGACCATCGCCCGTCATCCTTCGGAGACCGAAGAACGCATGACTGTGCGGCTGCTGGCCTACGCGCTCTGGTACAACGAGCAGCTGTCGTTCGGCCGTGGTCTGTCAGACGTGGATGAACCGGCCTTGTGGGAAAAGAGCCTGGATGACCGCGTCCTGCACTGGATCGAAGTCGGCCAGCCGGACGCCGACCGCCTGACCTGGTGCTCGCGCCGCACCGAACGCACCAGCCTGCTGGCCTACGGCAGCCTGCGCGTGTGGGAGACCAAGGTGATCCCGGCGATCAAGAATCTGAAAAACGTCAACATCGCTGCCGTCCCGCAGGAAGTGCTGGAAACCCTGGCCAAGGACATGCCGCGCGTCATCAAGTGGGACGTGATGATCAGCGAAGGCACGATCTTCGTCACCGACGATCGCGGTCAGCACGAAGTCCAGTTGCAATGGCTGCAAGGTGAGCGCGGCTAAAGTCGCGACACCGCCGATATTTCCCACGAACCAAAGAGAAGCCTCCGTCACCCCATGCGTATCGAACCTCGCCAATTGCCTGCCACACTGCCTTTTCTCGGTGATCTGCCGCCACTGCTGACCCGGCTTTACGCGGCTCGGGGCGTGCAGTCGGAGGCGGAGCTGGACAAAAGTCTGGCGCGCTTGATCCCGTTTCAGCAGCTCAAAGGCATTGATGCGGCGGTAGACCTGCTGGTGACGGCACTGGAGCAACGCCAGCGCATTCTGATCGTCGGCGACTTCGACGCGGACGGCGCCACCGCCAGCACCGTCGGTGTGCTCGGTTTGCGCCTGTTGGGCGCGGCGCATGTCGATTATCTGGTGCCGAACCGTTTCGAATACGGCTATGGCCTGACTCCGGAAATCGTCGAAGTTGCGTTGACCCGCGAACCGCAATTGTTGATCACCGTCGACAACGGCATTTCCAGTGTCGAAGGCGTCGCGGCGGCCAGGCGCGCCGGGCTGAAAGTGCTGATCACCGACCACCACTTGCCCGGCGATGAACTGCCGCAGGCCGACGCGTTGGTCAATCCGAACCAGCCAGGCTGCGAGTTTCCTAGCAAGGCACTGGCCGGCGTCGGGGTGATTTTCTATGTATTGATGGCCTTGCGCGCGCGCCTGCGCAGCCTCGGCTGGTACGAGAGCAAACCGCAACCGAACATTGGCGAGCTGCTGGATCTGGTGGCGCTGGGCAGCGTCGCGGACGTGGTACCGCTGGATGCCAACAACCGTATCCTCGTGCATCAAGGTCTGGAGCGGATTCGCGCCGGGCGGGCGCGGCCGGGGATCAAGGCGATTCTCGAAGTCGCCAAGCGAGAGGCGGCGCGGATCACTTCCACCGATCTTGGCTTTATCGTCGGCCCGCGCCTCAACGCCGCAGGACGTCTGGACGACATGAGCCTGGGCATCGAATGCCTGCTCACCGGCGACGCCAATCTGGCCCGGGAAATGGCTGCACAACTGGACGGCATGAACCAGGATCGCAAATCCATCGAGCAGGGCATGCAGCGTGAAGCCCTGGCGCAGCTCAAGGATCTGCCGGTCGAATCGATGCCGTTTGGTCTGTGCCTGTTCGATCCGGAGTGGCACCAGGGTGTGATCGGCATTCTCGCTTCGCGCATGAAAGAACGCTATTTTCGCCCGACCATTGCCTTCGCCGATGCTGGTGATGGCTTGCTCAAGGGCTCCGGTCGTTCGGTGCAGGGCTTCCATATACGTGATGCGCTGAGCGTGGTCGCGGCGCAGCATCCAAACCTGATCGCCAAATATGGTGGTCACGCGATGGCCGCTGGTCTGACCTTGCCGCAGGAGAATTTTCCGCTGTTCGCCGAGGCATTCGACGCCGAAGTGCGTAGGCAACTTCGCGAGGAAGACCTCACCGGGCGCATGTTGTCGGACGGCACGCTGGCCGTCGAAGAGTTCCACCTCGAACTGGCCCGCGCCTTGCGCCACGCCGGGCCGTGGGGGCAGCATTTTCCCGAGCCGCTGTTTCATGGCGTGTTTCAGCTGGTCGAGCAGCGCGTGGTTGGCGAACGGCATTTGAAAGTGGTGCTGAAAAGCGAATGCGGCTCGGTGAAACTCGATGGCATCGCGTTTGGGATCGATCGGGATATCTGGCCGAACCCGACGATTCAATGGGTCGAGTTGGCCTACAAACTTGACGTTAACGAGTTTCGTGGCAACGAGACTGTGCAGTTGATGATTGCTCACATCGAACCGCGTTGACGCCATTCGCGAGCAGGCTCGCTCCCACAGGGAATGTATTCCAAATGTGGGAGCGAGCCTGCTCGCGAAGCATCCTCACACACTGAATTACTCTGAACCCTCCTTCATCCCCGGTTGTCGACTAGGCTCTAAGCACTGCTTGATTGGCCTTGTGACGTCTTGTCGAATTTTTGCCCGCGGGGGCGGGTGCTGCACCCTTTTTCTGTCACTCGTCGACTTTTCAAACAGAACCCTGGAGCCTGCCCACTGATTCGAGAGGTGCCCCATGAGTCTGCTGCTTGAACCCTTTACCCTTCGCCAACTGACCCTGCCCAACCGCATTGCCGTGTCGCCGATGTGCCAGTACTCCAGCGTCGACGGCCTGGCCAACGACTGGCATCTGGTGCACTTGGGCAGCCGCGCGGTGGGCGGTGCCGGGCTGGTTTTCACCGAAGCCACGGCGGTCACTGCCGACGGGCGCATTACCGCCGAAGACCTCGGCCTGTGGAATGACGAACAGATCGCTCCGCTGCAACGCATCACCCGCTTCATCACCGCCCAGGGCGCGGTCGCCGGTATTCAACTGGCCCATGCCGGGCGCAAGGCCAGCACTCACCGGCCGTGGATCGGCAAGCATGGCAGCGTCAAACCCGAAGATGGCGGCTGGACCCCGGTCGGGCCATCGCCGATTGCTTTCGATCCGCAGCATACGCAGCCGAAACAGCTGGATGAAGGGCAGATCGCTGAAGTGATCCAGGCCTTCGTCGACGCGGCCAAACGCGCGCTGACGGCCGGTTTCAGCGTGGTCGAGGTGCATGCCGCGCATGGCTATCTGCTGCATCAGTTTCTGTCGCCGCTGAGCAATCAACGCCGCGATCAGTACGGTGGTTCGTTCGAGAATCGCATCCGTTTGGTGCTGCAGGTCACAGAAGCGGTGAGGGCGGTGTGGCCGGAAGAACTGCCGGTATTTGTCCGCGTTTCGGCGACCGATTGGGTTGAAGATGGCTGGAATCCGGATGAGACCGTGGAGCTGGCGCGGCGTCTGCACACCCTTGGCGCGGATCTGATCGACGTGTCGTCGGGCGGGACTGCGGCCAACGCGGAGATTCCGGTCGGGCCGGGTTATCAGACACGCTTCGCCGAGCGTGTACGCAAGGAGTCAGGCATTGCCACTGGCACTGTCGGAATGATTACCGAGCCTGCGCAGGCTGAGCACATTCTGCGCACCTGCCAGGCCGATATCATTTTCCTCGCCCGCGAGCTGCTGCGTGATCCGTACTGGCCGCTACACGCCGATGATGATCTGGGCGGGCGCAAGGCGGTGTGGCCGGCGCAATACCAACGCGCGACCCATCGCGATCAGCCGATTCATGAGTCTGATTTGCGTGATTGATTGAAGGCTGGAAAGCAAAAGCCCCGAGCCGGTGGTGGTCGGGGCTTTTCTATTCGGCACAAGTTTGCGTTGTCAGGCGGACCTCTTCGCGAGCAGGCTCGCTCCCACAATAGGAATGCGGACCCCTGTGGGAGCGAGCCTGCTCGCGAATGACGCCAGAACAGCCGCCTTATAACCTCAAGGGTATTTGCGCTTGTCCGGCGCCGGCGGGAAATACTGGTACAGCCAGGTCTCGCTCAACGTGCGATCGTTGGTGCGAATGAACAAGCGCAGTTCCACTGGCTCGACGCTGTCATTGGTCGGGTACCAATCGAACAGAATCCGATAACCCTTGATGTCATCCAGCACCAGCACGCTGAAGTCCTGCACCTTGCCGTTGGAGCAAGTGATCACGGGCTCGATCCCGGTGCCCTGTGGCAGGCGCTCGAGGCCGCCACCGGTGAAGTCCACGGCAAAACGCCGGGCCCAGACCGGCGGGTAGTGCTCACCCGGCGCCCAGCCCTCGGTGAAGCCGCCCATGCCCGAACGCGTCGCGTGCACCCTTGCCAGTGGCGTGCCCACCGGTGGCAGTGCGCTCCAGTACAGCTTGTAACCGTAATTCAGCGAATCACCGGCAGCCACTGGTTTCTTCGGCGTCCAGAACGCGACGATGTTATCCAGCGTCTCGCCGGTTGTAGGAATTTCCAGCAGATCGATAGAGCCTTCGCCCCAGGCGGTTGTAGGTTCTACCCACAGGCTCGGGCGTTTGCTGTACCAGTCGACAGTGTCCTGATAGTTGGCGAATTCGTGATCGGTCTGCACCAGGCCAAAGCCCTTCGGGTCCTTGTCGGCAAATGCGTTGAATTGCAGCGTCGCCGGGTTGTTTAACGGACGGCAGATCCACTCGCCATTGCCGCGCCACATGGCCAGGCGATCGGAGTCGTGGATTTGCGGGTGAATGGTGTCGCACATGCGACGTTCGTGGGTGCCGCAGCTGAACATGCTGGTCATCGGCGCCACGCCGAGTTGCTCGATGGTGGTTCGAGCGTTGATGTGCGCGTCGATTTCCATGACCACGCGCTCGGCCTGGCAATCGATGTCGAAGCGATAGGCGCCAGTGGCGCTCGGCGAGTCGAGCAGGGCGTAGACCACAAAACGCGTGGCGTTTTTATCCGGCGTTTCGAACCAGAACTTGGTGAAGTCGGGAAACTCCTCGCGCTTCTTCGCGTAGGTGTCGATGGCCAGGCCGCGTGCGGAGAGGCCATATTGGCCAGTGGCGTCGACTGCGCGGAAATAGCTGGCGCCGAGAAACGACACCACGTCATGGCGATCCAGCTCCGGCGCCTTGAACAGTTTGAAACCGGCGAAACCCAGGTCGCCCTTGAGCTGCTGGGTGTCGACCGAAGTGTTCTCGTAATTGAACAGCGCCGGACGGAAATGCACTTCGCGAGCCATGCGCGTCTTCGGATCAACGCTGTACATGCGCACCGGTTGACGGAAACCCATGCCGACGTGGAAGAACTGCACATCCAGCTGGCCTTTGTTCTCCTTCCACAGGGAATGCTCGCCGTCATAGCGGATCGCGTTGAAATTCTGTGGAGTCATGGTCGCCAGGGTCGGCGGCAATACCTGTTTCGTATCCTGATAGGCATTGCCGGCGAGCTGCTTGGCCTGACGCTTCAACGACTCGAAATCGAAGGCCTGGGCCTCGCCATCGGCGGCGCCACCATTGGCCGCCCAAGCGCGAGCGGCCAACAGGCCCGACGCGGAAAGACCGGTATAGGCCGCAATGGCCATGGACGCTTTGAGCAAATTCCTGCGGTGCATAAATACAACCTGTCGTGTGCAATCCCGCGCCTTTCCTGGCACGTGTCGGATCGGAAATTACGGTTCGGTCATGCCTTCGGCCAAACGCAACGGACTATAAACAGATGCCCGCTAGCTTAATCGGTTCGATTGTCGGGCAAAAAGGGTTGTTTGCACCGTGTCATCTGGCAATGAAACAAGACATGTCTGTAATTTTTCTGACAGGGCTCTCTGATTTAGAGGGCATATCTGCTTTTTTCGATTAATTACTCTAAAAACCACTTTTCAACGCCGATTTAATTCCTATTCTATGGGCAAGACCGGATACAAGCCTTCGTGCCGGCGGGGCACACGACGCTGCTCGAAGAGGCAGGGCGATGTGAGGTTCAGCAGTTTCTTGACTCAATAGAGAAGGACATCGTCCATGGCAAAAATACAAGGCATCACCGAAATGTTAGGCATCTTCCCTTGCTTGGGCGGCGGGCGCAGAAGACGCCGCCTCAACTCCGAGGAACTGAAACTGGTGGAACGTTATCGAGAGCTGTCAGAGAGCGACCGGATCGCCATGCGGTATTTGGTGGATGCGATGCGCAGTGTTTCGCGATTCTAAGGGGGAGGGGAGAAGGGGGCAGGCCGAGAGGCCTGCCCCTTTTCAATTGGGTAACGCTTGAAACATGCCCTTCTGAGTGGCGAGCAACATCTCGAAGCACACTCGCAGGTCGGGGTCGGGCACTTTCGAACTAGGCTGAGGGCCTTAGATCCGGATAACCCTTGTTTGGAGACGGAACATGAACACCCGTGGATTGCTCGATCAACTGCTCAAGTCCGGGCAGGAAATGCTGCAGAACAAGACTGGTGGCGCTTCCAACAAGTCGGCTGCCAGCGGACTGGGCGGCTTGCTCGGCGGCTCGTCAGGCTCCAGCGGCCTCGGCGGCCTGCTCTCCGGCGCGGGCGGCGGCGCATTGGCCGCTGGCGCGATGGGCCTGCTGCTTGGCAACAAAAAAGTCCGCAAGGTCGGCGGCAAAGTCGCCATCTACGGCGGCCTCGCCGCGCTGGGCGTGCTGGCCTACAAGGCCTACGGCAACTACAACGCCCAGAAAGGCAGCGCACCCCAACGCGAACCACAAACCCTCGACCGCCTGCCACCCGCGCAAGTCGAGCAGCACAGCCAGGCAATCCTCAAAGCCTTGGTCGCCGCCGCCAAAGCCGACGGCCACATCGACGAGCGCGAGCGCGAACTGATCGAAGGCGAATTCACCAAACTCGACAACGACCAGGAGCTGCAACACTGGCTCCACGCCGAACTCAACAAACCCCTCGACCCCACCGACGTCGCCCGCGCGGCAAGCACGCCGGAAATGGCGGCGGAGATGTACATCGCCAGTGTGATGCTGGTGGATGAGGAGAATTTTATGGAGAAGAGCTATCTGGATGAACTGGCACGGCAGTTGAAGCTGGAGCCGGGGTTGAAGGTGGAGTTGGAGAGGCAGGTGCGGTTGGCGGCAGATTGATTCTATGGGGTGAGAAATCGCAGTGTTGTGCTGCGATTTTTCCTGTGTCGCTTATTGAGGCGTCAATACAGATTTAGCTCGGAAAGCCGTTTTTAATCTTTTTGATTCGTGAACAATGATGTAATCAAGCCTCAATCATAAAATCTTCAATTCTTTCAATGAATTCGATTTTGCTTTTGGTTCTGAATTCACCTAGAAACTTTTCGGAGTTTTTGATTGGCTCACCTCTTCTATCGTATTCGATCGTTAGCATATCAATCACAAATTCTCCGTCGGGATCCCCTTCGGGCTCGACTCTCGTGTCAAAGCAATGGCCGGTACTCTGGCGGACTCCTCCGATCAGTACCGAACTAGAGAACCAGTTGCAAGTCTCCGGTGTCAGCTCCACCTCAAACAGATTGTTGATTGTTATTGTCCAGCCGCTTGGTACTCGGATGGGTTGGAGTTTGTATTCGAGTTTTGATCTCATTGGGTCTCTCCGAATCTTTGCATTCGTGAATACTTTGCTCTGATCATTCAAACGATAATCGTGCTTACTGCAGCGTTGAATAAATGCGCTGGCAAGTATCAATTTTTTTACTTTAATTTGTATTCGAATTTTTCATCTAAGCCCAGGGATATGTCCTGATTTTCTGTTCGCTCGAATATAAATATCATTTTTTTAAAAGTTTCGCCCATGCTTTGTTCAGATTCTTTCGAATTTTTCCATACTATTTCAATCGGACGCTCCACGTCCGTACTGAGCAAATCCCACAGAGAATTTAGGTTGTTTCCATAGTACTGAGCCCAAGAAAATGCAGAAGCTATCCGCTTGTGGAAATCCTGCTCGGAAGAAATGGATAGGCCGTCAAGTTCAATTATCATTCAGGTTATTTCCACTTTCCTATTGGGCTGACAGCGCCCATCAGCTCTGAGCAGCCTGCCTTAAGAAAAGGGGACAGATTTATATTCAGTTTGAAGAAAGAAATCTGTCCTCTTTTACTCAGTCCCTTTTGCTCAGAAGACAAAGCGACCACATGATCGCTCTGTCTTCAGAGATGAATTAGACCTCCTGCCGCCAAGCGGAAAACGTGATCACTGTGCCGGCTTCTTTTCTATTGGTGATTTCTACTTTATAGGTACCACCATTGATGCGGCCTTCAACGAGCGCTTTGCGCTCGTTGCCGCTGACTTCGGCGTCCTTTGCATGTTGCTGATAGAAGTCGATAACATCCGCGTATTCGGTAAAAGTCCTGAGAATGACCTCATATTCATGCTGAGGGCGTCCGGCTATTTTGTCCCAGTCACCGTCAATTGACGTGCCCTCCATACCCGGTGTCGTAAAGACACCGTGAGCGCCGGCGCCAATCAAGTGAGCTCGCTGCGGAAGCAACGGCAGCATCGCTTTTGGAAAATCGGAAGGTAATTGAGCCGCAGTCCAGGCTCCCTGTTTCGGCTGAGTCACGATGTACTCAACGTGGGCAATCTTCTGCGCAGCGGCTCGGCGTTCTGGATCGTCACTCTCCGCCCACAGCGCCATCATAGGAGGCAGTTGCTTACTCCAGGGGATCAAAGCATCGGCGTCAGACTTGCCGGCGCCTTCTGGCTGGAAAATGGTCAGCACGGTTTCCGGCGCATCGTTACAAGTCAATGGTTCCTCGCGAGACTTGACGGTGCAGTGGCCATTGACCAGTCCTACGGCGAGCAACTGCCCCTTGTCGTCCAGCAGCAATGCGCCGCGCTCAAATCCATTATTACCGTCGTCCATGGCGGTGATTACTTTTATGCCGGAAGGCACACCATCAACAAACGTCGACATTTCCGAATCGAGCGCTTCAAGAACCTGCTGCACGATCATCGTATTGTCATTGGTGTAACTTCCGGTTTGGTACCCAAAAAAATTAACGAGTGCAGAGCGAACCGCCGGGTCTTGGTTAAGCTTGGAAGCCCGTTCTGGACTGGCTTCGTTTGTGAGCAACAAGGCAGTTGTGCCGTCGGGACGTTGTTCGGATCGTAGTGACAGCGCGATTGCGCTTAGGGAGAAGGTGAAGGCTAAAAGCAAGGCGAGAGTGCGGCTCAAGTGTTTCAAGATAACAGTCCTTTGGTTATTTAATCCGTGAGAGTGGTCGCAGAGATGTGATCTGGTGATTATGCGTTGAGCATAAGTTTTCTGTTTTTCATTATTCTTGAATGGGGAGTTTAAGTTGACAGTCGCCTTGAAGGTTTCAGTGATGTGTTTTTCACGCGTATCAGGCGGCCCAGCCGATTTCTTCGTACGGCTAATCATTCAAGGCTTCCAGAATTCAATTCCCTCCACATGACGCTCTATGTCATTCATGTCAATCCTCACCAGGAATTGGGGCAAAATTTTTGCTGATGATTTTTTGATCTTGGATTGGTCGCTGAGTGACGTGTCATCGTTAATGAGCTCGGTTGTAGTTTTTGATATTCTTTAACCGGTTTGTCGCTATAGTAACTTCCCATTTTTTGTAGAAAAATCAAGGTAAATTCAATGTTTGCGAGTGCTTTCAGAGTATCTTCGATGATGAGTGTGATTATCCTGTTTTTTATATTTGTTTTCTCTGATTGAATGGCGCAAATGGGGGCGGATTTATTTCAATAGAAAATCGATTTCCCCTATTTTTCTGCTATGTGTCATGTTTAAGTGGTCTCACTAAAATTGATTTCGCCCTCGCTGCTTATGCAACCTATCAAACTAAACTGCTCGGAGAAAAAATAGGTGTGTTGCGGTATTTCAGAGAATGTCATTATTATTTTTTTAAGATCGGCGGTGTGGAATTTGTAAGCATTCTCTGTTAGCGAGTCGCCGATAAAGGTAATCTCAGTTATTTTGAGGTCTTTTGCTTTTTCTGAAATTTCTTCAATGGCTTTGTTAATAGTGTTTTTTGAATGCGATATGCTGTTGGGAAGTGAGCTCCAAGCGATTTTTGATCCAATAAACGGAAAATTTCTATTGATATGTGAGACGGCGTTGTCATGCGCATCATTGTTAAGTTTCATGTAGTTAATGCTGGATTCTAACAATTCTTTCTCAAGTTCTTCGTCGAAGTAGCTCATTTTTTAAATGCCTTTAGTAATTTTAATACGGTTTTTTCGCTTGCATTGAAAAGGTAATGTGGTGCTGGCTTTTTTCCTGACCAAACGTTTATATGTGCGCCGCTTCTTTCATCATATTCGATTCGATAGCCAGTCTTGCCGTCAGCGGTTTGCATGCCTACAACCTTCCCGGCATTTGTACCAAACTTCCCAATGGTTGGCTTTTCTGCTTTGAATCCATTGCTTTCAAGCCATTCAAGTGCCTTATTGCGCGCTTGCTCGAAATGCTCAAATTTAAGTGTCTCGCCAACCTCGGGCGGGGTCGTTTTTTGCGGAGGCTTTTTCGGAGTGGCACCGTTTGTCTGTTTACACACCAGCCCCAACGGATCCACCCACCCCGTAGGGTTAGGCACGTACTGGTAGCTGTTCAACCCACCCGCAAGCTTGATCGGGTCCGGCGTCAAGAACCGCCCAGTGCTCGGATTGTAGTAGCGGTGGCGGTTGTAATGTAACCCTGTCTCGACGTCGAAGTACTGACCCTGAAAACGCAGCGGGTTATCGATTTCGCTGATATCCAGCGCTGCGAGATTGCCGTAGGCGCGGTACTTTGCCGACCACATGATTTCGCCACTGTAGTCGGTGAGCTCTTGCGGAGTGCCAAGGTGGTCGAGTTGATAGTAGAACGGGGCAGCCTTTAGTGGGCCTTCGCCGTCGAGCATCGCCAACGGGCGGAAGCTGCCCGGCTCGTAGATGTAGCTGCGATAACGTTTTTCTGCGCTTTCGGCGATGAGGCGTTCGCCTTGCCAGAGGAATTCAGTGGTGTGGCCGTCGACGGTTTTCTCGATGCGGCGGCCGAAGGCGTCGTATTTGTAGCTTGCGGTGCTGCCACCCGGCAGGCTTACGCCGATCAGGCGGTGTTGGCAGTCGTAGCGGTATTCGGTGATGAGCTTTTGGCCGTTGCCGCGACGCTCGCGGATCAAATTTCCGTACGCGTCGTAGTCGTAGTGGCGGTCGCCCTGCATGAGCAGGCGGTTACCTTTGACGTTGGCGAGGTTGGCTGCGGGCAGGTCATTTTGCCCGAGGAGGTTGCCTGCCGGGTCGTGAGCGAAGCTCTCTGGCATGGCGCCGCGTACGCTGATCAGTCGGTCGAGTGGATCGTAGTGATAGCTGCGGTTGCCTTTGCGGCTGTCGTTAATACCGGCGAGGTTGCCGTTGGCATCGTAGTTGTAGCGACGCTGGAACAGGTGCTTGTCCCGTTGGCTGACGCTGTGGGCCTGTAGTCGGCCCTGTTCATCGTATTGGTATTGGCTAAGCAGCAAGCCTTGTTGGCGTTGTTGCTCGCGACCGGCGTTGAACTGGTGGCTGGTCAGGCGAGAGCCGTTGAGGTCGATGCTGCTCAGCCGTCCACCGGACAAATGACGGTAATCGAGCGTGCAGCCATCGGGCAGACGGCAGTGGCTGAGCTGACCGACTTTGTCGTAAGCGTAACGCGTGGTGCCCCAGCCCTGATGTTCGGTGATCAAGCGATCTTGCACGTCGTATTCATAAGCGAGCGGCCAATGGCCGTCGTCGACGTTTACCAGGCGACCGAGTGCGTCGTAGCTGTAATGAATCTCTTCGCCATCGGGCAGCGTCTTGACCAGCAAACGGCCTGCGGCATCGCGCTGGTATTCGGTAACCAGTTCACTACCGTCGTCACCGAACTCGGTTTTCTTCAGCAGTTGGCCGTTGAGGTCGTACTCGTACGCGGTGCGTCGACCATCGAAACCGGTTTCCTGCTGGATCAGGCCGTTCGAGTAATAATCGAGTTGATAGCGTTCGCCGCGCTCGTTTTCGATCTCGGTGAGGTTGAGTTGCGAGTTGTCGTAGCGATAGCGCAGTTGGCTGCCGTCGGGATTGATCCGGCGGCTGACGAGGTGCAGGTTGTCGGCGTATTCGTAGCGGGTGATCCGCCCGAGCTCGTCGCGTTCGGCGGTGACGCGGCCATACGGGTTGTAGGTAAACGCACGTGTGGCGCCGCCGGGCAGGGTGACCTGAGTGAGGCGGTCGACGACATCCCATTGGTATTGGGTGATCGCTCCGAATTCGTCCTGGCGAGTGATTTGCCGGCCGAGCGCATCGTAGCGATACTTGCGTTGACCTCCATCCGGCAGGCGTTCTTCCAGCAATTGGCCGAGGTTGTTCCAGCCCAGTTGATGACGACTGCCGTCGGAGTGACGGATCTCCAGCAAGCGTCCCTGACGGTCATAGCTGTAGAAGGTCTCGTTGCCGTCAGGATCGGTTTGTTGGGTGATATCGCCCTGACGGTTGCGTTCGTATTTCCAGCGGGCCTTGCCGCGCTGGACATCAATAAGTTGACCGTTGAAGTAGTTGTAACGCGTCGGAACACCTTCCGGTGGAATCACTGCAATCAAGCGTCCGGCATCGCTGTACTGATACTCGGTGATCGCTCCCATGGGATCTTTAACAGCAATCAGTCGACCCTGATCGTCATAAGCGTTCTGCGTTTCACCACCGTCGGGCGCGGTCTCACTGACCAGGCGTGCATTTTCGTCATGCACATAGACCAGCTCACTGCCGTCAGCGTTATGGACAATGACCGAGCCTTTATCGTCCCACTCGTAACGCGCTTCCATCTGCGCATAATTGGCCCAATGACGCACGCATCGGGACAGCTTGCCTTCACGCTCCCACTCCCAGAAGAAGCTAGCCCCTCCGGCCATTTGTCGCTCAAGGATGACGTGCTGATCGTTGTAGCGGTAATGCTCGGTTTCGCCGATCGCATTGGTGGAAGAAATCAGTTGATTGAGTGCGTTGTATCGGTAGGTGACGAGGGTATGAATCGTCAGCCATGGGTCTTGGCGTTCGCCGCGTTCATTGTATTCGTGGCGTTGTTGCTGTTGGTCGACAGCAACGATGTGTCTGTCTTCGTAGCGCAGCAAAAGGGCGCGCCCTGCGCCGTTATCTATGCGCTGGATACGATCAACGAAGTCATAACTGATGTGCAGACGATTTTCGTAAGCATCGCTGATCGCGGTCAGTCGACCGGCACGGAAATGGTAGAAGCGGGTTTTTGCCCCGGCTTGGGTCAAAATGAGTTCGCCGGGTTCATTACCTAGATAAATCGCTGCCTGAGCCAGGCTGTTAGTGATGGCCGGCCGCTGTTCCGTGGGCATCGGAAAACGGGTTTGCCGGTTCTCGTTGTCCGTCCACAGCACACCCTCATCGTCGATCTGCAAGCGATGAGACAGCGAATGACTCCAGCCATAGCCGAGGCGGCTATCAATTTCGACTGCACTGCTTCGGTATAGGCGTGTCCACTCAAAAGGCAGCAGGCCACCCAGTTCCCCATCGGTGAGCGTCAGTAACTCTTCACCGGTCACCATCGATACTGGTTCGCCGTCTGAGCATGTGTCGTCGACGCATTGTGCAGGTTTTTTTGCTGGGTTCTTCGGCTGTTCGGGGGCGTTGTCGACGGTCTCTACTTGCTCGATCCGTGAGGCTGGCTCATCTTTTTTACGGGTTTGAATCTGCGCATCGGATTCCAGTTTTCCGCCGGTGACCGGTAGCTTGCTCTTCGGAGCTGTCGCGGTTTCGGCAGGTTTGGGAGCGGCAATCTGAACATCCGCTTTGGGTGTCGGATTGAAATTCGAATCACTTCCGCCAGTGATCGGTGGCCTGCTTTTAGGAGCTGTGGCCGTTTCGGCGGGTTTGGGGGGCGCAATCTGAACATCCGCTTTGCGTGCCGGATTGAATTTCGAATCACCATTGAGTAGCAACGGCTTCGATGCTTCGGTATGGGGCGTCGCTTTGGACTTGCTGACTTTCATCAACATGCCGGTGAAGTCTTCAATCAGCTTTATGACTTTGCCGCTGCTTTGTACCCCTTTGACGGCCTTTGTACCCACGCGTACGGCCAAGCCAAGACCACCAGTCAAGACAACGCCGATCAAAATGTTGAGCAGGAACTCTGTCGACATTTGCGCCAGCACTTCGGTACAAGTCTGCGGCGGCAGCATTTTCACCCAGGCCACGATGGCCGCGACGTATATCCACATCAACGGCTCATCGCTCGCGATCAATAAAGCAGTGTGAATAGCGTCGGCAGAGGCGTCGTAAATTTTCTTGATCTGTTCTTCAGTGAAAAAGTTTTTCAGCTTCTCGTAGTTTTCGCGAGGATGGGCGATGAGGTCGTAGAGACTTTTGATATCGCCCCACAATCCCATAATCGCTTTCATGAAGCCTTCCCAGGCCGCTTCCAGCTCCTGCAAGGCGCGACCTCCAAGGGAGGCATCGGTGTGAGCTTGCCAGAGCGGCAGGAAGCTGGTGCTCCATTGGGTTTGTAGCCAGCCACCCAGCTCGCCGATCACACCTTGGTAGGAGTTGAATAAACTGTCGATCTGGGCACGCGTAGGATTCGGGAAGAAGGTGATTTTGTATTGCTGATTGGGAGTAAGGCCTGAAACTTCAAGAATCCCTGATGCATCAATGGTTTTATTGATGGTCGGTCCAACTTCGTTTTTGCCGATGAAGCGACCATTGACGACCGGTGTCAGTTGAACTGGCGTATTGCCGATCGGCACAAAGCGCGCGGACTCGAAACTATGGATCAGCACCAGCTTGCCGTTCGCAGGACAGTTGGCATAAAGGGTATTTTCCTTCTTGCTGTCCTTGTCAGCCGTGCCAACTTCGTCACCGACTTTGAATTGCTGCTCCGCATCCAGAATGCCGCCGTACCAGGCTTCGGCATGCTCGCGGTAATCCTTCAGGCACTTCTTGAAGTCGTTGATGATGGCCTGAGCATCGGGTTGTTTTGCTGTGAGACCGCCAACGATCCCGCCCATTAAAACGCTCATACCACCACCTCTTTTTCCAGATAGGCCTTCAACAGCCCGGTAAAGTTTTCTTCCGTGAGTGGCGTGCGTTTAACAAAGCGCGCCACTTTTTGTTTCAGGTTCGATTCGGGAAAGGAGAAATACAGATCGGCGTGTTCCTCCTGTAGCCACTGCAGCATGTTGCCGATAACGGTGGATGGATTTTCTGCCATCAACCCATCCAGCAACTCCTTCGGCACCTCCCACCACGGCCAGTCCCGCACCTTCGGCACGACCCGCGTGCCCACTTCCAGCGCTTGTCCATTAATCAGATACCGCTCAAACACCGGCAGCACCTCTCCGGCCTTCTCCCCAAGCCCCCGCAGGATCGGATAAATATGCCGCCCATCCCAAAACCGGAAAAACACCTCGGTGCCGTCCGGCATTTTTACCTGCGTCAGGCTGCGCAAATGTTCGAACACTTCGTTCGGCGCTGATCGCGATGTCGCCAGCCAGCCCCAGTCCAGCGCATCAGTTTCGGCGATCCAGGGCAGGAAGGCCGAATTCGGCTTGAGCTCGGTGAGGTAGGGCATCACCGGTTGCCAGGTGGAGTAGGGCGTGCCGCCCCAGATCGGCAGGAGCTGGGCGGTGGGTTCGGTGAGGTACAGGGTTTTCAGTGCGTCGGCGTCGCTGGCGGCGCTGACGATCAGGTACAGGCGCTCGCCGCTTTGCAGCGGCTGTTGCGCCAGCCAGTCCTTGGGGGAAATTCGTTCAGATGGCACAGGCACCTGCCTTGCATTTTTCGCATTCTTCGCAGAACGGCGCGTTACGTTTCAGGGTGTTGATCTGCGCCGGGGTCAGGACCTGGCCGGCCTTGTCGGCGTCGGCTTGTTTCAACACACCGGGCATCAACGGCGCCGCACCAGTCCCACTGCCCGGGCTGCCTCCGGAGTTCATGTTGATCACCGGCCCGCTCAGGGTCACGCCGCCAGCGTCGATCTTGATAAAGCTGCCACCACCCACCAGCGTGAGTTCGGCGCCGGCTTCCATGACCACTTTCATGCCGCTGCTCAGGTGGATTTCCTGGCCTGCGTCGATGAACTGGCCGGTGCCGATCTTGATGTGCTGATTCACGCCGACGGTGAGGTGG
>NZ_QETJ01000018.1:0-57176 GCF_003105095.1 Pseudomonas sp. NDM
TGGAATGCGTCCCACTGTAGGAGTGAGCCTGCTCGCGATGACGCCGGCGGCAATGACACAAAAAAAATGCCCGATCACAGGACCGGGCATTAGTTCTTTCAGGCAGTCGCTTACGGGTACTGCTGAACCGTACCCGGTTGCTGTTGCTGATCACCATACTGCTGGCCCGGAATCGCCTTCAGGTTGACTTCAACCCGGCGGTTCTGCGCACGGCCATTGACGTCACCGTTGCTGGCGATCGGATTATCCGGGCCGGCGCCACGGGCCGACAGGTTGGCACCGCTGACGCCTTGCGAGGTCAGGTAGGTCGCCACGCTCTGCGCACGACGCTGGGACAGGTCCATGTTGTGCTGGCGGCTGCCGGTGCTGTCGGTGTAGCCGACGATTTCGATCTGGTTCTGGTTGAACTCTTTCAGCGAGTTGGCCAGGTTGTTCAGCGGCTGATAGAAGGTTGGGGCGATGTTCGCCGAGTCGGTGGCGAAGGTGATATTGCCCGGCATGATCAGCTTGATCTGATCACCCTGACGCTGCACCTCAACACCAGTGTTGGCCATGCTCGCGCGCAGTTTCTTTTCCTGCTGGTCGGCGTAGTAACCGTAGCCGGCAGCGGATGCACCGACAACAGCGGCGCCGATCAAGGCGCCCTTGCCACGGTTGTCGTGGCCGATGGCAGCGCCGGCGAGTGCACCGGCCAGCGCACCGAGGCCACCGTATTTGGCGGTTTTGCTCATGCCCTGCGAGCCACCGTCGGCCTGCCCCTGATTGTCATACGGATTGGGCGAGGCGCAGCCGGACAGCACGGCCACGGCAGTAGCGACAATAATCAAACGACGCGTGGTGAACATGGAGAGCTCCTGGTCTTTTTTGCATTCTTTGGTACAGCGGCCACCGATCAACTAATGGACCTGTGCGGGCGTTGGATCATGACAATGCCTAAAAATTCCGCCCGCCGCCCGTGACAAAAAATTCAGGCACGCACAAACGGGTTCTCTCGCATCTCGTCACCCAGACGCGTGTCCGGACCGTGCCCGGTAACAACGGTTGCATCCTCGTCCAGCGTATATAGCCGCTGCTTGATCGAACGCACGATGGTCGCCTGATCGCCGCCCCATAAGTCCGTGCGCCCTACTCCGCGACGAAACAGCGTGTCTCCGGCAATCAACAGCTTAGCCTCGGAAAACCAGAAGCTCATGGAACCTGGCGTATGCCCCGGCGTGTGCAGCGCGACGCCGCAACCACAGGCCAGTTCTTCGTCATCGCTCAACCAGCGATCCGGCGAGGGTACGGGGGTGTAAGGCACGCCGAACATCTGGCATTGCATTTCGAGGTTGTCCCAGAGGAATTGATCCTCCTTGTGCAAATGCAGGGTCGCACCAGTCTTTTCCTTCATCTGCCCGGAAGCCAGGAAATGGTCAAGATGCGCGTGGGTGTGGATGATGCTGACCACCTTCAGACCGAGGGTATCAAGGCGCGCCATGATCAGATCGGGATTGCCGCCCGGGTCGACGACGATGGCTTTTTTCGTGATCGGGTCGCCGATGATGGTGCAGTTGCACTGAAGCGGTCCGACGGGGAAGGTTTCGCGGATGAGTGCTGGATTCGGAACGGTCATAGGGATCCTGAGCTGAAGGCATGAAGCTGACATCAAGATTCTACGTCACACGCCGATACATATCGCCCGAACAGTTTTTTGACGCCATCAATCGGAAAATAGTGGCCATATAATGCCAAAGCTGTTTTTTTTCGTGCAAAATCAAACCTTGTAGCGGCCACATTTCGGGAAGGGCCGCAGCCTACCTCAGGAATTCTTCATGCCACGCCCTACTGGTTACACCGACACCTGGTCCGCTTCATTGACAGGGGTAGCTCCTGTCGACAGCCTTATTTCCGGCTATAAATGGGAAAGCACCAAGTGGTACTCCCCTGCGGCAGTGACCAGTCTTACCTACAGTTTCATCGTCCCTGGTGTTTCAGTCTTCGCACCGAACTACAGCGCCGACAATGAACCAAAGGCCGCCTACGCCCTGACAAACACACAGAAACTGGCGGTAATGGGCGCACTGGATAGTTGGGCCGCGGTGGCGAATATCACCTTTCAGTTGACCGGTGAATCCTCGACGAGCGTGGGCGATCTGCGCTTCGGCGGTTACTCGTTGCTGGACGACGACGCAGCAGCCTGGGCTTACACTCCTTCCGAAAAGCCTAATGGCGGTGATGTCTGGATCGGACCAAACACAAGTGAACTGTTTCCGGACAAGGGCACTTATGACTTCATGACATTCGTTCATGAAATCGGTCATGCCATTGGCCTGAAGCATTCGTTCGCACCATCAGCCAACAATGCCATCACGCTCGCTCCGGCGCTGGATGACGTCGCCTTCACCGTCATGAGCTATAACAACAATTACTCGTACCTGCCGACCACTCCGATGGTGCTCGACATCCTGGCGATCCAGAGCCTGTATGGCGCCAATACCCAGTGGATGACTGGCAACAACGTGTACTCCTGGGCACCGACACAATCTGTGTTTGAAACCATCTGGGATGCCGGCGGTGTCGATACGATCGATGCGAGCAACCAATTGGCAGCCGTCAGCCTTAACCTCAACGAAGGACAGTACAGCACGATCGGTCAGGCCTTTACTGACCAGGCCGGCAATGCCTTCAATCAAGGTCTGGCGATTGCATACGGCGCGAAGATAGAAAACGCTACCGGTTCGGTTTTCAATGACACGCTGATCGGCAACGCACTGGATAATCAACTCAATGGCATGGCGGGTGCCGACAGAATGGAGGGTGGTGCCGGCAACGATATTTATATCGTCGAGAACGTCGGCGACGTGGTCGTCGAAACCGGTACTTCGCTCTCGGAAATCGACATGGTGTACTCCTACGTCGACTACACCCTGGGCAATAACGTCGAGATATTGAATCTGGTTGGTAGCGCAAATCTCAGCGGTACCGGCAACGCGTTGAACAACACCCTCTACGGCAACGAAGGCAACAACGTAGTCGACGGCGGCCTGGGCGCCGACTTCATGGCTGGCGGCGCTGGCAACGATACTTACATCCTCGACAACGTCGGTGACGTGATCAGCGAGACCAGCACCCTGGCCAGCGAGATCGACACCGTTCGCGCCTCGATCAGCTACGCACTTGTCGCCAACGTGGAAAACCTCACGCTCACCGGCACTGCCAATAATTACGCCGTCGGCAACGCGCTGAACAACGTATTGATCGGCAATGATGGCAACAACCAACTGGTCGGGGGGGCTGGCCTCGACACCATGATCGGCGGCAAGGGCAATGACGGCTACGGCGTCGATCAGGCGGGAGAACTGGCGCTGATTCAGGAATATGCCAATGAGGGTAACGACACCATTGTCATTGAGTACAGCGCTACCGCCCAGACCAGCACCGTCAGTCTGAACCAGAGCAATCTGCTAAACGTCGAAAATCTCATCGTCAGCGGCGCAGGGGCGTTCAACCTGACGGGCAACGTGCTGAACAACACCCTGACGGGCAACAGCGACGCCAACTTCATCGACGGCGGCTGGGGCGCAGATACCATGATCGGCGGCGCCGGTAACGATACTTACATCGTTAACGACATCGCGGATGTGGTGGTCGAGACGGGTACCTCACTCTCGGAAATCGACATGGTCTATTCCTACGTCGACTACACCTTGGGCAACAACGTCGAAATTCTCGCTCTGGCAGGTGCCGCAGACCTCAAGGCTACCGGTAATGCCCTGAACAACACCCTGTACGGCAACGATGGCAACAACGTACTGGACGGTGGTGCGGGCAAAGACACGCTCATTGGAGGTAACGGAGCCGACACCTTCGTCTTCCGCGCAGTCAACGAAATAGGCCTCGGCGCCAATCGAGACGTCATCACTGACTTCAACAGCCTGCAAGGCGACAAGATTGATCTGACGAAGTTTGATGCCAACCTGATGACTGCTGGCTTTAACGGCTTCACTTTCATCGGCGCCAATGACTTCACCGGTGCCGGGCAACTGCGCTTCGTCGACCACGTACTGTCGGGCAATGTCAGCGGCAATGCCGGCGCGGACTTCGAAATCCAGCTGGTCGGTGTGAACAGCTTCAGCGCCAACGATCTGGTGGCCTGACGCACTGTTCACTTGCCAGGCCAGCAACCCCGGCCGGTGAACTGAAAACAAACGCCCCGACTGGTTCGGGGCGTTTGTTTTTCTGTCGAGTCATGGCGTGATCTCAATAGAGCAATCCCAGTTCCTTGGCGCGCGCCACTGCCTGGGTACGCCGCTCGACGCCCAGCTTGCTATTGATGTGGCTGGCGTGGGTTTTCACGGTGTGCAGGGAAATGAACAACTGCTCACTGATTTCCTGATTGGAACAGCCCTGTGCGATCAGGCGCAGTACCGCCAATTCACGGCTGCTGAGTTGTTCAGTGACAGAGCTTTCCACGGTGGGGCGCAACACTGCTGTTGGAAAATGCGTAAGCAATTGCTGGCTGACCGCGTTGCAAGTGAGCGCCTGCAGTTGTCCTCGCAACCAGTCGGGATGACTTTTCAGCAACGCCTCAAAAGGTTGAAAGGCACCGCCGGCAGCAGCTTCCAGCGCCAGAGTCAGGGTTTTGCGCGCTTCAGACTCTCGTCCACTCGCCAGCAATAACGCCACCTTCTGCGTCAGTGCCATCACGCTGAGCAACTGCCGCCCGGTTCGCTGACCGTTTTCATGCAACACATTCAAGCGCCCTTCGGCGAGCATCGGTTGCCCCTGAATCACATCGAGCAACGCCTGTTGCAGCTCCACATGCAGTGGCAGCTGTGGATGAAACTCCGGCGGTGCGGCAGCATGCTCGCCGGTGTAGGTCTGGCCCAGGCGCGCGAGCCACGCCTCGGCGAGATCGATACGCCCCTGCGCCAGCCACAGTTCGCATTTGACCAGCGTAATCATTGCCAGATAGTAGATCGGCGGCACGTCCCAGATGTGCATCAGGCGTTCGGCTTCGGCGAGTTCGGCAAAGGCCTTGGCGAACTCGCCGCTGGCCCCGTCCAGGCGAGCGATCACGCAGTGACCGATCAGCACGCTGATGTCGCGACAGGCCCGCGCTTCGCCAATCCCGGCGAGCAGGCGTACGCGCGCGGCCTGAGATTGCAAACGCATCGCCAGCAGGAAACCTTCGTACAACGTCAGCCGCGCGCGTACCGCGTACAGTCGTTGCGGCGACAGACCACGCAAGCGCTCCAGCCCCTGATGCACTTCATCCAGCGCGCGCAGGATCTCGCCCCGCGATTGCAGAACCCGGGCCCGATCGTAATGCGCCAAGGCTTCGAATAATGGATTGCCAACCCGTTGCGCCAGTTCGAGGGATTCACGGTTCAGCCCGCGTGCGCGCCACAGATCGCCGTCGGCGATCGCCAGATTGGACAGGGTCGACAGGCACATCAGCCGCTGGCCGTAGCGCTTGGCCGGCAGGCTTTCCAGCGCCTCGCCGCAATAGCGCAGGGTCAGCTCGCGATGGCCGCGTCCGCGAGCGATGATCCCGCTCAACGCCAGCCACTGCGCCAGCATCGACTTCTGCGCGGTGGCCGAGGGCGCTGGCAGAAAGCGGCTCAAATGGCTGGCCAGCTCTTCGGCGGCATCGAGTTGGCAGGCCAGCCCCAGTGCCCAGCTGTAGAGCACGATCAGCCGTGGCGTGCTGATCAGCAGGCTGTCGGGCAAGTCCATCTTCCAGCGCAGCAGCATGCCGACGTTCTGCTCGGCGAGCAGTTGTTCTTCGGACAGGTTCTGTACCAGGTTCGCCGCGACATCGAGATGCCCGGCACGCAACGCCTGCTCCACCGCTTCATCGAGCAAGCCCTGCGCATTGAACCAGCGACAGGCGCGCAAATGCAGGGTGGCAGTCGGCACCATCGCCTGGGCGATCGGCCGGCTGCGCAACAAGTCGGAAAACAAATGGTGATAGCGATACCAGTGACCGTGCTCGTCCAGCGGCACCAGAAATACCTGATGAGCGAGCAGAAAGCGCAGGATCTCGGCGCTGTCATGGGCTTCGCGGACGGCGTCGCACAGCTCGCTGCAAAAGCGTTCCTGCGGTGCGGTTTCGTAGAGAAAGGATTGCACGTCGGCGGGCAGGCAATCGATGACTTCTTCGAGCAGATAGTCGCGAATCAGCCCTTCCCCGCCGTTCAGCGCTTGCGGCAGCGCGGCATCGCTGCCCGCCTCGGCCACCGCCAGCAACCAGAAGCGCAGCCCGGCGACCCAGCCTTCGCTGCGCTGGATCAGGTTTTCCAGTGCCTCGCCGCGCAGTGAGCTGCTGTGCCGATCGAGCAGAGTCAGCGCTTCATCGTGGGTCAGGCGCAAATCCTGTTCGTGCAGCTCGAGCAACTGCCGCGACAGGCGCAGACGCGCCAGATGCCAGTCCGGGCGCTGCCGACTGGTGACCATCACCAGCAAGCCATCGGGCAGATGATTGAGGAAAAATTGCAGGCAACGATCCAGCACCGGCCCTTGGGCGAGGTGGTAATCGTCGAGCACCAGCAGCAGCGGTGCAGCGGGATCGAGATGCAGCGCGAGCTCGTCGAGCAGTCCGTCGAGCCATTCTTCGAAGGCGAACGGCTGATGACGCTGACGCATTTTCAGCAGGCCAAGAGCACCGGCGCCCAAGGCCGGAAAATAGTCTTGCAGACCTTCGAGCAAGCGCTCGAGAAAACGCCCGGGATCACTGTCACGCGGACTCAAGCCCAACCACAGACTTTGCCAGTGCGCGGGCAGACTCTGACAGAACTCCACCGCCAGCGAGCTCTTGCCGAACCCTGCCGGGGCGCTGACCAACAGCAACCGGCCACCCAGCCCGGCCTGCAGACGCTGGCAAAGGCGCGGCCGCAGAACATAACCGTCAGGCAGCGGCGGGCGGAAAAAACGCCCGTCCAGTGCTGCGACGGTGATGCTTGCGGGACCCGGAAGTGGGGACAGATCAGTCATGGCCGGCTCTTGTTCGAAGGCGATTGGCGGCGTTGCAGATGTCCGCAGCCTAGCCTTAATCGAACCGGTTATGAAGGTTGCTGCTACAAATGGCTACAAAAAGCCTACATCCACTGCGACCCTCCCCTCCGGCAGCTCCTACAAAAAGCGATTTCAAAAGCCGAAAAAACGCCCCGAACCAGTCGGGGCGTTTTCATGAGGATGCGGCCTCGGGTTCAAGCAGCTTTAGCGCACACCATCCTGACGCAGAGCGGCCGGGGTGAAGTCGCTGGTGGTGGCGGTGAAACCGAAGTCATACGCCTGCTTCTCTTCGTTCTTCATGCCCAGCGCCAGATAACGGCCGGACTGCAGGTCGTAAAGGGTTTCGAGGGCGTACCACGGCACTTGCTTGTCGTAGTAGTTCTCGGCATGCGCCTCGGCCACACGCCACAGTTGACCACGACCGTCGTAATGGTCGATCACCGCGGCTTGCCAGGTGTCCTCGTCGATGTAGAAGTCACGTTTGGCGTAGATGTGGCGCTGACCTTCCTTCAGGGTCGCTGTGACATGCCAGACGCGGCGCAGCTCGTAACGTGCCAGGTCCTGGTTGATGTGACCGGCCTTGATGATGTCCGAGTACTTCAGTTTTGGATCGTCGAGCTTGTAGCTGTCGGAGGCGATGTACATCTCCTTCTTGCCTTCGAGCTTCCAGTCGTAGCGATCCGGCGCGCCGTTGTACATATCGAGGTTGTCGGAAGTACGCAGGCCGTCGGCGGCGGTACCCGGGCCGTCATACGACACTTGCGGTGCACGACGCACCCGACGCTGACCGGCGTTGTAGACCCACGCCGAACGCGGCTCTTTGACCTGATCGAGAGTCTCGTGCACCAGCAGTACGCCACCGGCCAGACGCGCCGGCGCGGTCACTTTCTGCTTGAAGTAGAACAGGATGTTGCCCGGGTTCGCCGGATCGTAGTCCTTCATCTTGTCGCGGAACACGAACTGATCCTGGAAGTACACCAGGCTGTACGAGCCGTTCGGTTGCGGCGTGGCCTGGGTCACCAGGCGGGTCACGCTGCCGCCGCGATAGCGGGTGATGTGGTTCCAGATCACTTCCACACCGGTTTTAGGAATCGGGAACGGCACGGCGGTATCGAAGTTTTCCAGACCGTTGCCGCCGGACACCAGATTAGTGCTGGTCGCGTTCTTCTTGATGGCAGCGAATACGTCATCGGGCACGGTGGCGCCGCGATGGGACGGATAGACCGGCATCTTGAAGGTTTCCGGGTAGCGCTTGAACATCGCGTACTGGCCCGGGGCAAGCTTGTCCTTGTACTTGTCGACGTCCTTGGCAGTGATGGTGAACAGCGGCTGCTCACTGGCGTAAGGGTTGGACAGAAAGCCTTTGCTGTCGACGCTGCCGGCATTTTTCGGCAGCGGTTTCCAGGCCGGGATCGAACCGTCGGCGTTACCGGCCATCTCCGCGCCCATCGGCGTCAGGCTCTTGCCCAGTTTATCCGCTTCGGCAGCAGGCACCGCCGCCATGACGCCGCTCGCCAGCAGCGACAGGCCCAGAACACCGGCGTGGAACAGACTCTTTGTTATTTTCATAAATTCGTTCGTCCTGAAATGCAGTGCTTAGAAGTTCACGCCGAAGCTGAGCGCCACGAAGTCGCGGTCATCCACGGTGGTGTACTTGCCGTCGAAGAAATTGGTGTAGGCCAGGCTCGCGGTGTAGGTGTTCTGGTATTCGGCATCGACGCCCAGGCTGACCGCTTTGCGACCTTCTTCGAAGTTGCCGCCAGGGCCTGGCGAGTAACCGCTGACGTCGTGGGACCAGGCCACGTTCGGCTTGAGGTTTACCCCGGCGAACACGTCGTTGTATTCCCAGATGGCACGACCACGGTAGCCCCAGGACATCGAGGTGGTGAAACCGTCGTTGTCGCAATTGCGGCTGCGGTTGTTCTGCGGCGAACCCGGGCCGGCGCCGTTGATGGTGCTGGCGTTGAGGATGTTGGCGCAGGTATTGGTGGTGCCAGTGGCCGGCAATTCGCCCGGGCCGTAGACCGGATCGCGGCCATAACGCATGTCGGAGCGGCTTTCCAGCCCGCCGACGTAAGTCGCGCCCACTTCACCGACGAGGGTCAGACGGCTGGCGCCCATGACCTGATCGAAGAAGTGCGTGAAGGTCGTCTGGATCTGGGTGATTTCCTTGCGCTCATAGCCGTGCAGGTCCTGACCCGGTACGCCAGTGAGCAGCGAAGCGTTGGTCAGCGCGCCGCCCAGTGGACGCACGCCGGCAAACAGGATGTCGGTGGAGTTCAGTTGCACCGGCGCGTTCGGACGATAGCTGATCTCACCGCTCCACGCCGTACCGGTAGGCAGGGTGGTGGAGAAGCTCAGGCCGTAGAGACGAATGTCTTCCGGGTATTCGATGAAGTAATTGGAGTTGCCCGCAACCAGCAGCGGTGCGAGCGCGGCGAACGGCCCCGGCAGCGCAGCGGCGGTGTTGTACACCGACTGCGGCGCACCAGTGGCGCTGAAGATCGGCGCACGGCTGTGGTAGTTCATGAAGTAGGCGCCGAACTCGGTATCGAGTGGCTCGAACATGTATTTGAGGGACGCGCCCCACTGACCGCTGTCGCGGGCATCACGGTCCGGCCCACGGCGCACCAGTACGCCTTCTTCGTTGACATCCACGCCTGCGCCCGCCAACGGCCCGAGGGCGATGGCCGGAATCTGCGAACGCTTGTTCAGCACGCGCAGATTGCTGTCGCAACCGTCGGCAACGATGTCCGGCTGGGAGAAGAAGGTGCCGCAGTTGTCGACGACGGTCTGGTCCCATTCCAGTTGATAGAACGCTTCGGCCGAGAGGTTATCGGTGAGGCTCTGGGACACGTAGAACATGTTGACCGGGATCAGGCCTTCCTTGATCTCGGCGCCCGGACGACGGAACGCGGACACGTCGATCGGGTTGATCGAGTTGATGCCGCCGCCGATGAAGGTACTTTCACCCCAGCTCACCACTTGCTTGCCCAGCCGCACGGAACCCGGCTGATCGGCAATCGCGTAGTTGTGGTAGACGAAGGCGTCGAGGATCTGCCCGCCCGAGGACTTGGCGCCCTCTTTGCGGTTGCTGTCGCTGATGTCCTTGAACTGGCGGCTTTCGTCTTTGAGTTCAAAGTCGTACCAGTATTTGCCACGGACGAACACGCCGGTGTCGCCATATTTCAGTTCAAGGTCATGGATGCCCTTGAAGATCTTCGAGAAGGTTTCGCCGCTCTTGAAGTTGGCGTGACCGTCATCGGAAGTCTGCGACAGGCCATGGCCGCCATTGTTGACGCCGATGAGGTTCTTGTTCGGGCTCTGCGTGGACCAACTGGCACCGATCGACAGGGACGAGTCGAACTGCCCTTCGATTTCACCGACGTTGAAACTGACGCCGAATGCAGGCCCGGCGAGCGAGGAGGCAAGACTGACCGCCAGAGGCAGTTTCGCCCGGCGCCAGAACTGGTTTGCTGAGGTCATCGACGCTACTCCATGTGCATTATTGTTATGGCAGTGAGTACTTTTAAAAACGCTGTGGAGGACCGGGCGCCAGGGCTGCCCGAAATCGTTCCAGAGTTGCTCGCCCCGATCAGTGCGTGTGCTCCGTTTTCAAAAAGTCCTTGAGCGGACTATAGCCAGCGGGTGGTAGCGCTTGATCCCTCTAAAGTGTGATTTGCAGCCGCCAACCACTCTGGAACAGTCCTTTCGCCAGTCCGACACAAGTCGGCACGGCAAGGATGGCTGATTTTTTCGATTTCACAAGCCAAGCGCTTGCTTGGTGGGTCTGGCGCGCCGGTTTCGGCGCGCCAGCAGGCACTCAAAGTGTCGAAAGGAAGGTGCTGTTATTGGCCTGCCACTCGGTGATGTCGAGGCGGATACGCTTCTTGTCGAGCTTGCCGACACTGGTCTTGGGAATTTCGGTAACAAGGGCGATCTGGCTGGGGATCGCCCACTTGCTCAGATGCCCCAGCTCGACGAACGGCTTGAGGTGTTCCTTGAGCTCACGCGCGCCGATCACCTGCCCTTCGCGCACTACCAGCAAGGCAAACGGACGCTCGCCCCACTGCGGGTCGGCAATGCCCACCACTGCTACTTCGCGTACCGCCGCATGCCGACTGATCAGGTCTTCGAGGTCGAGGGAGGAGATCCACTCGCCGCCGGTCTTGATCACGTCCTTGATGCGGTCACGAATGTCGATCACGCCCATGCTGTCCAGCGTGGCGACGTCGCCGGTGTGCAGCCAGCCGCCGGCCCAGAGCTCGGCGCCCTTCTGCGGTTCATTGAAGTAGCCTTCGGTCAGCCATGGCGCGCGCAGCACCAGTTCGCCCTGGGTTTCGCCGTCGGCCGGAAGGAAGTTGCCCTCGCCGTCGACAATCGCCGCTTCGACCAATGGCCCCGGCACACCGGCCTTGATCCGGTAAGTGGTGCGCTCGTCTTCAGTCCCGGCCATCAATTCATCGTTGAGGTGCGCGCAGGACACCAGCGGCCCGGTTTCCGACATACCGTACGCGGCCGTCAGCTGAATGCCGCGCGCCTTGGCGTTTTCATACAGGCTGCGATTGAGCGCGCTGCCGCCGATGACGATCTTCCAGCCGCCGAAGTCGGCATCCTGCGCGGCTTTGGCGTTGAGCAGCATCTGCAGGATGGTCGGCACGCAGTGGGAAAAAGTCACCTTCTCCTTGCGCCACAACTCCACCAGATATTCCGGATCGTAACGCCCGGGGTAGACCTGCTTGAGCCCGAGCATGGTCGCCACGTAGGGCAATCCCCAGGCGTGGACATGGAACATTGGCGTGATCGGCATGTACACATCGTTGGTGCCGAGCAGGCGCACGCTGTCGATCGAACCCATGATCGTCGCCACGCCGATGGTGTGCAGCACCAGTTGCCGGTGGGTGAAGTACACGCCTTTCGGATTGCCCGTCGTGCCGGTGGTGTAGAACGTGGTGGCGACCGAGTTTTCGTCGAAGTCCTGGAAATCGTATTGCGCACTTGCAGCGGCCAGCAATTGCTCGTATTCACCGACGAGGTTGGGCAGCTCTGCGGTTTTCTCCGGAAGATCGGTCAGCAGCAGGGTTTTCTCGACCGTGGTCAGCTGCGGCGCGATGGCCTGGTAGAGCCCGACGAACTCGCTGTTGACCAGCACGAAGCGGTCCTCGGCGTGATTCATGGTGTAGAGGATCTGCTCCGGTGACAGTCGCACGTTGATGGTGTGGATCACCGCGCCGATCATCGGAATGGCGAACATGCATTCCAGGTAACGATGGCTGTCCCAGTCCATCACCGCCACCGTGTCACCGGCCTTCACGCCAGCAGCGGTGAGCACATTGGCCAGCCGCGCAACACGTTCGATCAGGGTCGGATAGCTGTAGCGCAACTGGTCACGGTAGATGATTTCGCGGGTTTTCTCGTAACGGGCGCCGGACATCAGCAGCCGTTTGATCAGCAATGGATACTGGTAGGCCCCATCGGCCGGCGGAATGACCCGAGTCTGCAACATAAGAATCCCTTTTCTGACTGCACGGTGTTGGCGGAGAGATTCGTACTCTAGTGCGCCTGCAAGACAGTCAAATCAGCCAAAGGAATGATTTGCAGAACCGCGCAAATGCTAGCTTTGCGCCAGCATTTCGGGCTGATCCGGAAGAAAACACTACTTGTGGGAGCGAGCCTGCTCGCGAAGGCGTCGGGTCAGTCGACATCTTTGGTGGCTGGACTAGCGCTTTCGCGAGCAGGCTCGCTCCCACAGGGATTAATGTGTTCCAGTTCTCAATGCATCTCGGTAAACGCGATTTTCACGCCGAGCGCGATCAGCACGGCGCCCATGGTGCGGTCGAACCAGTGGCCCATGCGGGCGAAGCCGGCGCGCACGCGGTGTTGGCTGAACAGCATCGCCACCAGGCAAAACCAGATCGCCGTCGCCACCGCCAAGTACACGCCGTAACCGGCCTGCACAGCCAGCGGCGTGTGCGGGTTGATCACCACGGTGAACAGCGAGAGGAAAAACAGCGTGGCTTTCGGATTCAGGCCGTTAGTGACGAAGCCCGAGGTGAACGCACCCCGCGCGGTACGCACGCCGGCTTCCTTGTGCAAGTCATCGGTGACGGTTTTCGCCGGTTGCGCGCGCAAGGCCTTGAAGCCGATGTACAGCAAGTAAGCCGCTGCCGCCCACTTCAGCGCGTTGAACAGCACGATCGATTGCGACACGATCAGACCGATGCCAAGCAACGAATAGCCGACATGCAGGAAAATCGCCGAGCCTACGCCCAGCGCGGTCCAGGTGCCGGCGCGACGCCCATGGGTGACGCTCTCGCGCACCACCACGGCAAAGTCCGGGCCGGGGCTGGCGACGGCGAGCAGATGGATCAGTGCAACGGTCAAGAACTCGGTCCAGTACATGGGGGCTCCTATTTTTCAGGGGTAAACATCCAATCGGCAGTCACCACCCATTTGTGGCGAGGGAGCTTGCTCCCGCTCGGCTGCGCAGCAGTCGTAAAACCGGTACACCGGATAGTGCTGAGACAACCTCATTAGGCTTGGGTCTGCTTCGCAGGCCAGCGGGAGCAAGCTCCCTCGCCACAGGTATTACAGCGGCTCATGCTGCCGAGTAACCAATTGTTTCATCTGGTAGGCTCGGCAGAGTACGCCCTCCGCTCACAGCACAAAAGGTACAGTTGATGACGAACACGCGCCGCGCGGTATTCCTGGATCACCCTTCGCTGGACCTCGGCGATCTGGACCTCAATCCGTTGCGTGAATGCTTCAGCGATCTGCAGCTGTTCGCCCAGACTTCGCCGGAACAGGTCAGCGAACGCCTGCAAGGCGCCAGCGTGGCGATCACCAATAAAGTCGTGATCGATGCGGCCGCGATGACTGCCAATCCGCAACTGAAACTGATCCTGATCAGCGCCACCGGCACCAACAACGTCGACCTCACCGCCGCTCGCGCTCACGGCATCACCGTGTGCAATTGCCAGGCATACGGTACCCCGTCGGTGGCGCAACACACGATCATGCTGTTGCTCAACCTCGCCACGCGCCTGGCCGACTATCAGAAAGCTGTGGGCGAAGGCCGCTGGCAACAGGCGAAACAGTTCTGCCTGCTCGACTACCCGATCGTCGAACTGCAAGGCAAGACCCTCGGCCTGCTCGGGCATGGCGAACTCGGTGGCGCCGTGGCGCGGGTGGCCGAAGCGTTCGGCATGCGCGTGTTGCTCGGGCAGATTCCCGGGCGCCCGGCGCGGCCGGATCGTTTGCCACTGGAGCAACTGCTGCCGCAGATCGACGCCCTGACCCTGCACTGCCCGCTCAACGAGCACACCCGGCATTTCATCGGCGCCCGTGAGCTGGCCTCGATGAAGCCCGGCGCATTTGTGGTCAATACCGCTCGTGGTGGCCTGATCGATGAGCAGGCGCTGGCCGATGCTTTGCGCAGCGGTCACCTCGGCGGTGCTGCCACCGATGTGTTGAGTGTCGAGCCCCCGACCCAGGGCAATCCGCTGCTCGCCAGCGATATTCCGCGCCTGATCGTCACCCCGCACAACGCCTGGGGCAGTCGCGAGGCACGCCAGCGTATCGTCAGCCAACTGAGCGAAAACGCCGAAGCGTTTTTCAGCGGTGAGGCGCTGCGGGTCGTCAGTTGATAAACTGCGGCACTTTTTTTCAAGGAGCAGTTATGGATCCGCGCAGTGAAGTACTGCTTCGTCAGGCCGAGTTATTCCAGGGTTCGCTGTTGTTGGCGGGCTTGCCTGCCGACGACTTGCTCGGGCGTCTGCCCAACGCGTTCGGCTGGTGCTGGCACGCTGGCGATCAAGCCGCGCTGGACGCACGTTTCGAAGGCCGTAGCCAGTTCGGTGTGAATGTCCCGGAGCGCGAATTCGACAGCGCCGTGGTGTTCCTGCCCAAGTCCAAGGACCTGACCGACTACATCCTCAACGCCGTGGCATCGCGTCTGGCCGGGCGCGAGGTGTTTCTGGTCGGGGAAAAACGCAGCGGCATCGAAGGCGCCTCCAAGCAGCTCAATCCGTTCGGCAAGCCGCGCAAACTCGACAGCGCCCGTCACTGCCAACTCTGGCAAGTCACCGTGGCCAACGCGCCGGAAGCGAAATCCCTGGAAAGCCTGGCGCAGACTTACGAACTGCCGCTGGCCGAAGGGCCGTTGAAAGTCATCAGCCTGCCGGGCGTGTTCAGCCACGGTCGACTGGACCGCGGCAGCGCCCTGCTGCTGGAACATCTGGACAAACTGCCGAGCGGCCATCTGCTCGATTTCGGTTGCGGCGCCGGCGTGCTCGGGGCTGCGGTGAAACGTCGCTATCCGCACAATCAGGTGACCTTGCTCGATGTCGACGCGTTCGCCGCCGCCAGCAGCCGTCTGACCCTGGCCGCCAACGGCCTTGAGGCGGACGTCCTGACCGGTGATGGCATCGACGCCGCACCGATGGGCTTGAGCGCAATTCTGAGCAACCCGCCGTTCCATGTCGGCGTGCACACCGATTATTTCGCCACAGAGAACCTGCTGCGAAAAGCGGCCAAACATCTGAAAAACGGTGGCGAACTGCGCCTCGTGGCCAACAGTTTCCTCAAGTATCAGCCGCTGATCGAGGAGCACTTGGGCGTGTGTGCGATCAAGGCTGAAGGCAATGGTTTCCGCATTTACCGGGCCAAGCGCGGTTGAAAATTTGTGCTTGCCCAATCGGATTTGCCTAGGCAGAATCCGCTCCGTCCTAGGGGAGTAGTCTCCCACGAGCGCCAAGCTCGTCCGGCATACGTCAACATACTTGATCCTCAGATCATGGCGTATGCGACCCAAGCGTCCGCAGCAGACGGATCGCAGGGTTTGACAAGACCTATGACACGCACACCTTACCCGGGGCGGGAAGGCTGTACGTGTCATAGCCGTGTCGACCCGCCCCTTAGGAAATTCCTGATGCTGGACTCGTTACTCGTTCCCACCGCTATCGTTGCCTTGGCCGAAATCGGCGACAAGACGCAACTGCTCGCGCTGATTCTCGCCGCTCGCTTCCGCAAACCCTGGCCGATCATTGCCGGGATTGTCGCCGCGACCCTGGCCAACCACGCAGCAGCCGGTGCGGTAGGTGCCTGGTTCGGCAGTTTCTTCTCCGACGCCGTCCTGCACTGGATCCTCGCCGCCAGCTTCGCGGCCACAGCACTGTGGACTCTGGTCCCGGACAAGATGGATGACGACGAAGCCAGCACGGCGCGCAAGTTCGGGCCGTTCCTGACGACCCTGATCGCGTTCTTCCTCGCCGAAATCGGCGACAAGACCCAGATCGCCACCGTGATGCTCGCCGCGCAATACCCGGAACTGTGGCTGGTGATCATCGGCACCACCGTGGGCATGCTGATTGCCAACGTGCCGGTGGTACTGGCGGGTAATTTCGCCGCGGACAAACTGCCACTGACCCTGATCCGCCGCCTCGCGGCTTCGGCGTTCATGATTCTGGCGATTGTTGCGGTTTATAAAGCGATGCAGAGCAGTGGATGGGTTTAACCCTACTCCTGATCTGGAATGAACTGTGGCGAGGGAGCTTGCTCCCGCTGGGCTGCGAAGCGGCCCCAAACGCTGCAATCGCGGTGTAACAATGTCACCGCATTGCCTGCATTTACGACTGCTGCGCAGCCGAGCGGGAGCAAGCTCCCTCGCCACAATGGCCCCGTCAATCTCAGGATTTCGGGGCTTTTTCGTACAGCGGCATCACTTTCGGAATGGCTGCCTGCAACGCCGCAATGCGACTGCTCGATGCCGGGTGAGTGCTCATGAATTCCGGTGGCGCGCCCTCGGAAGCCTTGCTCATCTTGTCCCACAGGGTGATCGCCGCGTTCGGGTTGTAACCGGCGCGGGCAGCCAGCTCCAGACCAATCAGGTCGGCTTCGTTTTCGTTGGCGCGGCTGTTGGGCAAGGTCATGCCGTAGTTGGCCACGGTGTCGGCCAGCGCCAGGCTGTCCTGACCCAGCCCGAACAACGCACCGGCGCCCTGCTTCGCCATCTCCATGCCATAAGCCTTGGACATCGCTTCACGACCGTGCTCGCGCAGGGCGTGGGCGATTTCATGGCCCATGACCGCGGCAATTTCGTCGTCGGTGAGTTTCAGGCTGTCGATCAGCCCGGTGTAGAAAATGATCTTGCCGCCGGGACCGCAGTTGGCGTTGAGCTCATCGCTCTTGATCAGATTGACTTCCCACTGCCACTGCGCCGCGTCCGGGCGGAAGGTCGGTGCCTGGGCGATCAGCCGGTTGGCGATGGTCTGCACGCGCTTGGCTTCCGGGCTGGTCTTGTCCAGCACACCTTTGCTTGACGCCTCGCCGACGGTCTTCTGATACGACTGCGCGTACATCTGGTCGACCTCTTGCGAGGACAGCATGCTGAACATGTACTGCTTGCGCTCCACGCCCACGGCACCGCCGCTGGTGGTGTTGACCGACTGACAACCGGCCAGCAACAGCGCTGCGCTCAGTGCACTTGTAACCAATGTCTTGTTCATTCAAAAACTCCCTGAAAACCTGAGGCGTATCCTAGGCGGCTAATGGTATCGGCGCCAGATACACCGGACGCATTGCGCGTACATTCACCTATGGCCGCAAGACGCGGTGGAAATTCCTCAACGCGCATTGAATCCGCCGTGCACCGATCCATCCACGACATCGCGCGGCGATTCCGACCAACGTCTCTCATGGCCCTGCACGCGCCGCCGATAAATCCCTCGCAGATTGTCCTCTTGCGTGCGGAGCTCCCATGAAGTTCAAGTCGATCCAGTTTTCCGTCGCCGCCCTGGCCGGCGCCATCGTTCTCAGCGTGGTCGCGGCGCTGGTGCTGTATGCACTGTTCTCCGGCGCTCGCACTCAAGAAATGGTGCAACAGCGCACCCAGGCGCAGTTCGAGCAAGTGATCGAGCAGCGCCTGACCTCGTTGGCCCAGACTCAGGTCAGCCAGATCCAGCGCGAACTAGAAGCGCCGCTGCTGATCGCCGGCGGCCTGGTTCGCGTCAACGCCCTGCTCGGCACAAACGGCGCCGATGGCCAGCCGCGCCTGAGCCTCAGCCGCGAACAATTGATCAGCCTGATCAAGGAAAACGTCGAAAAGAATCCGAAGATTCTCGGCACCTACATCGGCTGGGAAAAAAACGCACTGGACCACAATGACGCGGCCTACGTCGGCAGCGCCGTGGTCGGCATCGATCCGGCCAACGGGCGCTTCCTGCCGTGGTGGTTCCGCAATACCGATGGCAGCCTGGGCGTGGACAAACTGGCCGATGTCGACGATCAGAAAACCCTGTCCACGGGCGTGCGCGCCAGCGAGTACTACCTCTGCTCAAAAGAGACGAAGAAACCCTGCGTGATCGACCCGGCACCGTATAAGGTCGGCGACAAAATCGTCATGCTCGCCTCGTTCATCGAACCGATCATGGTCAACGGCGCGTTCCAGGGCATCGTCGGCGCCGACCTGTCAGTGAACTTCATTCAGGACATGCTCCTTGCCGCCAACCAGAAACTCTATAGCGGCGCCGGGGAAATGGCCCTGGTCGGCGGCAATGGTCGGATCGTTGCCTACACCAAGGATTCGAGCAAATTCGGCGAAAAGGTCAGCGACATCCTCGACGCCGAGCAGACCAGCAACCTCGCCAATCTGAAGCGCGACGAGGTGACCTATTCGGTCAATCAGGCCAAGGGCCGCATCGAGCTGTACCTGCCGTTCGGCATCGGCCAGACCGACGCGCGCTGGACGCTGATGCTGCAATTGCCGCTCAACGCGGTAATGGCCGATCTGCAGGCCCTGCAGGGCGACCTTGATGCCCAGCGCAAATCCGACACCTTCGGCATGGCCATGGTCGGCCTGATCATCGCCGGCATCGGCCTGCTGGTGATCTGGCTGGTGGGCCACGGCATTGCCCGGCCACTCAAGCAAATGGTCGCCATGCTCGATGACATCGCTCAGGGCGAAGGTGATCTGACCCGGCGTTTGAGCAGTGACCGCAGCGATGAACTGGGTTCGATTGCCAAAGGCTTCAACACCTTCCTCGCCAAGTTGCAGGCGATGATTACGCAAGTGGTGACCTCGGTGCAGAGCGTCAGCGATTCCTCGGAACACACCGCCGACATCGCCATCCGCACCAACATCGGCGTGCAGAAACAAATGGCCGAGATCGATCAGGTGGCGACCGCCGTGCAGGAAATGACCGCCACCGCCCAGGACGTCGCGCGCAACGCCACCCAGGCGGCACAAGCAGCGAGCCACGCCGATCAAGCCGCCAGCCAGGGCATGCAGATCGTCCGCGACACCTCCAATTCGATCGGCGTACTGGCGGTGGAAATCGGCAAGGCTGTCGACGTGGTGCAGACGCTGGCCAAGGACAGCGAAAACATCAACGCCATCCTCACCGCCATTCGCGGGATCGCTGAACAGACCAACCTGCTGGCTCTGAACGCGGCGATCGAGGCCGCGCGGGCCGGCGAGCAGGGCCGCGGTTTTGCCGTGGTCGCCGACGAAGTGCGCAATCTGGCGCAGAAAACCCAGAAAGCCACCGAAGAAATCCAGGCGATGATCCAGCAATTGCAGCAAGGCACTCGCGATGTGGTGCGCGTTATGGAAGACAGCCAGAGCCGCACCGACGAGAGCGTGCAGCACGCGGCGAAAGCGGCCGAGGCGCTGGAGACGATTACCCAGGCGGTGTCGGTGATCAACGACATGAACACGCAGATTGCCAGCGCCGCCGAGGAGCAGAGCGCGGTTGCCGATGACATCAACCGCAACGTGATCAATATCGGTCAGGTGGCGAATGAAGTGGCCGGCGGTGCGGATGAGTCGAGTTCGGCGAGCGCCGGGTTGACCAAACTGGCGGAACAGCAGCGGCGGTTGATCAATCAGTTCAAGGTTTGAAAGATCAAGAGCCCCTCACCCTAGCCCTCTCCCGGAGGGAGAGGGGACCGATTGGGGGATGCTTCAAAAGTCCGTCGACCCGCAGGTCCTCGCTGAATCCATAATCGACTGATTCTTTCAGGTCGATGTCTGACGCGAGACACCTCGGTCGGCCCCCTCTCCCTCCGGGAGAGGGCTGGGGTGAGGGGCTTTTGATCCACGCAAATCAAGCCGGGGTCAGGCACTCCGGCCCATTCAATTTCGGATCATTCACCAGATTCGCCAGCACCCGCTCGCGCAGCGCCGCCGGCTCGCTGGCGAGCAAACCCTGCAACACATGCAGCGGCGTTTCGGGATCCAGCCAGGCAGCCTGCCCCGCTTCATCGAGAATCAACGGTCGCCGCTGACTCGCCGCCGATTGAGTGATCACTGCCGTGCTCAGCCAGACCTGCTCCTGCACCGGATACGCCTCCCAGATCGCGGCGAAAAACAGCGACGAGCCCTCCCCCGGCGTCAGCCAATACGGGCGCTTGCGCTGGGTGCCGCGCCATTCGTAAAAGCCGTTGGCCGGCAGCAGGCAGCGCCGCAGACGCAATGCCTCGCGAAACATCGGCTGTTCTGCGACGGTTTCAGCGCGGGCATGGGCCGGGGTTTTCGACAGATCGGTCAGCCACGGCGGCGTCAGGCCCCAGCGCGCACGGGCCAATGTGCGCTGGCCGTCTTCGTCGGCACGCAGCATCAACACCGAATCATTGGGGGAAATGTTCCACTGCGCCTGCTGATCGGCGGGAAAACCTGGCAGGGCCGCGAAGTCGCGGTTCCAGCGAAACAGGGCATAACGTCCACACATGGGGCAACACGACTCTTGATCAAACGAACGTCAGCCTAACAGACCAGCGTCCCGGGGAAGCTCTCCGGTTCGTCGCCGGGCAGCGGCAGCGCGGCATTGTACGCGGTGATCAGTTCACGGGCGTATTCGGCCTGATCGTTGTCCACCGACAACCCGAGCAGGCCGAAGATCGGCAGCTCCCCCGTACCGCCCACCAGATCACGGCCGATCAGGTGCGCCTCGATTCCTTCATTGGCGAGCATGCCCTTGAGCATCTCGCCTTCCATCAGGTTTGCCGGTTCGTAGATGCGCTGCATACGCGGCCCTCACTCGTTTTCGCTGAAGACTTCGAGAAACCAGTCTTCACCGTGCACCTGCAGAACAAAGGTGATCGGCCGGCAGCACACCTGACAGTCCTCAATGTAAGTCTGATCGCCACCGGACAGGTCCACGGATGTTTCAACCACTTCCCCACAATACGGACATTCATACTCAGCGGCTTCCAGCATCGCGGTCTCCCAAGTGACTTGTGCGTATAATCGCCGGTCTATTTGCAGGGCTATTTTTGTCTGACTACTTTTCAGACCGTGCCCTGCGGGTTTTCGATCAAAACCTTTACTTACCCTAGCCGTTTCCAACAAGAGAGCATGATGGGCGAATTCGATGCCATCCGACCTTACGACGACAGCGAAGTACCTGCGGTACTGGCAAGGCTGCTCGGCGACAAGGCGTTTCTAGATATCCTCACCCACTTCCGCTTCCCGCGTTTTGCCGGTGCCTTCGGCTGGATGCTCAAACCTCTTATAGCCCATCGGCTGCGTCGTGAGTTTGCCGACGTGAATTCCGTGGCTACCTTACAGGACAAAGTCGAGTACTACGTCGACCACACCATCGAGCGCGCCACCGACGGCGTGACCTACACCGGTGTCGAGCAGTTCAAGTCCGGCAGCGCCTACCTGTTCATCGCCAACCACCGCGACATCGTCATGGACCCGGCCTTCGTCAACTACGCCGTGTATCACGCCGGCCTGCCGACACCGCGAATCGCGATTGGCGACAATCTGCTGCAGAAGCCGTTTGTCAGCGACCTGATGCGCCTGAACAAGAGCTTCATCGTCCACCGCTCGATCACCGGCCGTCGCGAGAAAATGGCGGCGTATCAACTGCTGTCGGCCTACATCAACCACTCGATCCGCAACGACTGCGCGTCGATCTGGATTGCGCAGGCTGAAGGTCGGGCCAAGGATGGCGATGACCGCACCGAGTCGGCGATCCTCAAGATGTTCCACATGAGCCGCAAGGACGAGCCGTTTGGCGAAGTGATCCGATCGCTGAACGTGACGCCAGTGTCGATCAGCTATGAGTACGATCCGTGCGACCAGGCCAAGGCCCGCGAGCTGTACATCCGCGCCACCACCGGCACCTACGCCAAGGCGCCGGGCGAGGATGACGTAAGCATTGCCAAGGGCATCACCGGCTACAAGGGCCGGGTGCACGTGAACTTTGCCGCGCCGATCACCGAGGTGTTCGAGGACACCAAGCAATTGGCGATCGAGATGGACAAGCAGATTCTCGGCGGTTACCGGCTATTCCCGGTGCATTACCTGGCGTACGCGCAGTGGGCGGATGCCGATCCGCAATTGAACGTGCCGAAGGCGGCAGAGGTGTTCCCGGCCGACGAACTGGCCAAGGCGCAGGATGAATGGCAGAGCCGACTGGACGCCTGCCCCGCTGAGCATCGCCCGTATCTGGTGCTGCAATACGCGACGCCGGTGCGCAATCAGTATCGGGTCAAGGCTGGGTTGCCGCTGTAATTTTTCAGAGCAAGATCAAAAGATCGCAGCCTGCGGCAGCTCCTACAGACATCTGTGTAGAAGCTGCCGCAGGCTGCGATCTTTTGCTTTTAAAAGCGGGTGCTGATCCAGGAGACCAGCAGCGCCAGGCCCAGGCAGGCAAAACCAAAACGATAGAAAAACCGGTTCATGCGCAACGTTGCCCAATCGAGCATCGGCTCGGCATTCGGCTGCGCCTGGCGCTGGGCGGCGAGACTGGCCTGGGCGCGTTGCTCACGGCGGCGGGTCGCGTGCAGCAGCCAACTGCCCGGAAAGGCCAGCAGCAAGGCCAGCAGATTGATCAACTTGGCGGGATGGGCGGTAAACAGCGTCATCAAGTGCAGCGACATCACAGACCTCGAACTTAACCGGTGTGGCAGACGCCAGACCGACGACCGCGGCGCGGATTCTACCCAAACCGGCCCACCCTGCCCCAGCCTTTGCGACAAATAACCAGACAATCGACCGATGGCTGTCCTGTGTCATGGCATCGTCACGTGGATGCTGCACCCTGCGCGCCTCGAAACCCGAATGGAATGCGACATGCTGCATGCGGAAAACCAGGATCGCCTGTACCTCATCACCCCATACGACGACCAGCAAAGCCTGGTCGGCAGCCTTGCCTTCAATGTCCAGGATCGCCATTGGCTGGTGTATTGCGCGCTGGGCGGGCATCAGCATGCGGATTTGCCCGAGACCGATTTGCTGACCGGAGTGAGCGTCCTCGATTTCTATTCCCAAGCTGCCTGAACGTCAAAAGCACCCTCACCCTAGCCCTCTCCCAGAGGGAGAGGGGACTGACCGAGGTGTTTGCGGTAGATACGCCGACTTGAGATACAGAGCCGAACTCAGGTTTTGAACCACACGCGATCGGCTCCCTCTCCCTCGGGAGAGGGCTGGGGTGAGGGGAATCGGTTTCCCATACGACACAAATCTCAGACCTGACAGCCAAAAAAAACCCGAAATCATCAATGATCCCGGGCTTTTTCACATCCGCCGAAAATTACTCAGCGAGCACCTGCCCCACCGTCGGGTCCTTGAACAGACGCGTCAACGCATCGCTCAATACATCGCTGACCAGTTTGGTATTGGTTTCCTGATTCGGCGCCATGCCGAAGCGCTGGTCCAGCGACGCACCGTAGCGACCGCTGTAACGGCGGTTGGCGTTCTGCACGTCGGAGCGGAAGGTCGCGCCGATGGTTGCTTCGGTCACGTACATGCCTTCTTTCGGCGACTGGTATTTCAGCTCGGCCAGGGTCACGGTCAACTGCGGCGCATTGGGTGCGCTGGTGGTCGGGGTGAAGCCGAGCAGGCGTACGGCGGCTTCGGCCTGGGCCTGCAACTTGGGCAGGATCTGCTCGCGCTGCACGGTGATGGCGCTGGTTTCCGGGTACAGACCGCCACGGGTGCCGAGGGTTGGCGACGGACGACCGTCGACCACACGCACCACGACCGGCTGACCGCGACCGACCGCTGGCAGTTGCGTGGTCAGCTTCGGCTCCGGATTCAGTTGTTGCGGGCTGTGGGCGCAGCCGGCCAGGGTCAAACCGGCGACAGTGATCAAACCGAACAACAGGCGTTGCAACATGCTCTTCTCTCCAGAATCAGGCACAAACAGGCCGGCAGTATAGCGGTGGGCCACTGCGCGTAACCAGCGCCGCACAGTGAATACTGAAATGTCTGACAAACCCCGCCGAAAGCGGTTCCTGTCACACATTCTTCACCGTCCATACACCGCGACGTCACGGCCCACCGGCAAGCTTCACAGCAGTCCTCCTTCAAGGAACTCTGCCATGCGTTATCTGATCTCGCTGTTCGCCCCGCGCCCGCTGCATCGCAGCTTTGCCCTGCTCGACCGCAACGGCCACTGCCAGGCCTTCAAGCAGTGCAGCCTGCAACCGATGGGAGACGGCTGGGTGGAAATCGAAGAAATCCGCCTGACCTGGCTGCACCAGCCATTGCCCGCCAGCGCGCGGGTCGTACCGCGACAAATGCGCGCACGGGGTCAGGTGCAGTTGAGCATCTGACCGGATGCCTAATAAAAGTCATTAAACACGAGCAACTGCGCGCATTTCTTCGCTACAATCTCCCCCCGATTATAAGGACGTCTCCTGATCGGGCCCCGCAACAGCGTCAATGCGCATGCATCGACATCAAAATCGCCCACAGAGAGCCGCCCACACAGATCGAGTGAAGTTGGCGCGCTTGCCTGTTCTTCCGGCAAAACCCCGCTTTTCGCGAATCTGCAGAGCTGTCATTCGCTCGGCCACCGCGTTGTTTTGCCCTTGCGGGCAGGTGCCAGGCCAAGGCAGCCCTTTTTGAGGTTCACGTCTTCAAAAGAGCGTGAAAAAAACGGGTTTTCACAACTTCACAAGAGTGTGGCGAGCAAATGAATAGTTTTGCGTCTGAACATGCACCATTAGCGTCTGAAACAGCCCAACGACACAGGACCGGGTATACCTCGAATACCGGAGCCTGAAGCCTGTCCGCTACGGATTTGGTTGCACGAAAACGGATGTCTCGACCATAAGTCGAATTGCCAGCCCCGGGCGAAAATGCGTTCATGGAACGCTTGAAACCAGGCCGCACGCATCCGTCGAAGTTGCGAAAAATTGCGAAGATTCGGACATGGCCAACCTGACCACGGATAGCCCGGGCCACTGACCTGCCCTGGAACGCCTGGCAGCCATGCCGACAATTTGGTGCTGCAGATTTGGGAGACGCGTTAAATGGCGCATAACGAAGCAGTCGACGTAGTTCTGGTAGGGGCCGGCATCATGAGTGCCACCCTGGCCGTACTGCTCAAAGAGCTCGACCCCGCGATCAAGCTGGAAGTCGTCGAGCTGATGGATTCCGGTGCTGCCGAGAGTTCCAATCCATGGAACAACGCCGGTACCGGCCACGCCGGCCTGTGCGAGCTGAACTACACGCCACAGGCCGCCGACGGCAGCGTCGACATCAAGAAAGCCGTGCACATCAACACCCAGTTCGAGGTGTCGAAGCAGTTCTGGTCGTACCTGACCAAAAAAGGCACGTTCGGCTCGTGCAAATCCTTCATCAGCCCGGTGCCGCACCTGAGTTTCGTTCAGGGCGAGAGCGGTGTGTCGTTCCTCAAGGAACGCTTCAATGTCCTGAGCAAGCACCACGCGTTTGCCGACATGGAGTACACCGAAGACAAAGGCAAGATGGCCGAGTGGATGCCGCTGATGATGCCGGGCCGCTCGCCGGACGAAGTCCTCGCCGCGACCCGCGTGATGAACGGCACCGACGTCAACTTCGGCGCCCTGACCAATCAGTTGCTCAAGCACCTGAGCAGCGCCCCGGACACTCAAGTCAAATACTGCAAGCGCGTAACTGGCCTCAAGCGTAACGGCGCCGGCTGGACCGTCAGCATAAAGGACGTCAACAACGGCAACACCCGCGAAGTCGACGCAAAGTTTGTTTTCCTCGGTGCCGGTGGCGCGGCCCTGCCGTTGCTGCAGGCTTCGGGTATCGAAGAAAGCAAAGGCTTCGGCGGCTTCCCGATCAGCGGCCAGTGGCTGCGTTGCGATAACCCGGAAGTGGTCAAGCACCACCAGGCCAAGGTCTACAGCCAGGCGGCCGTGGGTTCGCCACCGATGTCGGTGCCGCACCTCGACACCCGCGTCGTCGACGGCAAGAAATCCCTGCTGTTCGGGCCATACGCCGGCTTCACCACCAAGTTCCTCAAGCACGGCTCCTTCATGGACCTGCCGATGTCGGTGCGCGCCGGCAACATCGGGCCGATGCTGGCGGTGGCAAAAAACAACATGGACCTGACCAAGTACCTGGTCAGCGAAGTGATGCAGTCGATGGAGCAGCGTCTGGAATCCCTGCGCCGCTTCTACCCGCAGGCGAAAGCCGAAGACTGGCGCCTGGAAGTGGCCGGTCAACGGGTGCAGATCATCAAGAAGGACCCGAAAAAGGGTGGCATTCTGCAGTTCGGTACCGAACTGGTCGCGGCGAAAGACGGCTCCCTCGCCGCTCTGCTTGGCGCATCGCCAGGCGCGTCGGTGACCGTTTCGATCATGCTCGAGCTGATCGAGAAATGCTTCCCGGGCAAGGCGTCCGGCGAGTGGGCCGCTAAACTGGCAGAAATCTTCCCGGCCCGTGAAAAGGTTCTGGAAACCGATGCTGCGCTGTATCGCAAGATCAACACGCAGAACAACATCGCCCTGGAACTGGTTGAGGAAAGCAGCGAGACGCCAAGCTTTGCTTGATCTCCTTGCATAAAAAAACGCCCCATTCGGGGCGTTTTTTTTGCCTGCCAGAATCAAAAGATCGCAGCCTTCGGCAGCTCCTACAGGGTATACATCAATCCCGTGTAGGAGCTGCCGAAGGCTGCGATCTTTTGATCTTGTCTTTTGACCTTAACCGCGCGCCTTCTCGATCAACTCGATGTACTCGGCGGCATTACGCTGATCCTTGATGTGATCAACAAAAGTCTGGCCCTGCTCGTCCTTGCCATCAACGTCATAACCGGCCGCGACGAAGAAGCCCAGAAAACGCTCGAAATCATCGATACGCAGGCCACGATACGCCTTGATCAGTTTGTGCAGCGACGGCGAAGTGGCGTCGACCGGTTCAAAATCGAGGAACAGCTTGATCTGCTCATCGCCGATCTCGTCACCAATCACTTGTTTCTTATCTTTACGCATTGCCGACTCCAGCTCGCAGACATGACACGGGGCGGGCAGTTTACCCCTGCCGGACCGCCCGGCTCAACGCGGACGAATCGCACCGGTGTGCAAATCCGCCCAGATATGGCCGTTGGCATAACTGAGGAACTGCACATACACCGTGTCGTTGCGCAGCAGATCCATCACCACACGGTATTGCGCCAGTGGATAGAACAGCGTCAGGGTTTTGCTTTTTTCGTCGTAGGCCGGTTTTTTCAGGCTCTTGCTTTCGCCGTCGAAACTCACCAGCACCTGAGCAATGGTCGCGCCTTTGTTCAGCGATTTGCCCTTGAGGCGGATCAACAAGGACGAGGTGACCGGAATCGGCTGCTGACTGGACTGGCGCTGCGCACCGACCACCACTGAATACTCGCTGACCTGCAGCAGTTGCTGCTGCTCAGGCTCGGCGTCGCGCAGGGTCAGATCGTCCGGCGGCAGGAACTGGCTGTGCATCGGCGCGGCGGACAAGGGCAGGCTGAGAATCAGCAACGAGGCGGCGAGACTGCGGATCAAGAGGCGCATGACGGACTCCGGAGGGCGGGGCCGGGCACTCTAGCACGGGATTAAAAGCAAAAGATCGCAGCGTTCCGCAGCTCCTACAGGGTGTACATCAATCCCATGTAGGAGCTGCCGAAGGCTGCGATCTTTTGATCTTGCTTACATGCCTTTAACGGCGTAAATCCCGTTGGCATTGCGCCAGTAGCCTTTGTAGTCCATGCCATAACCGAAGATATAGCGGTCGATGCACGGCAGGCCGACGAAATCGGCTTTCAGGTCAGGACGCGCCTTGCGGTCGTGATCCTTGTCGATCAGCACGGCGGTGTGCACTTTGCGTGCGCCGGCGTGTTTGCAGAAGTCGATGATCGCGCCCAGGGTGTGACCTTCGTCGAGGATGTCGTCGATGATCAGCACGTCGCGGTCGATGAACGAGACTTCCGGCTTGGCTTTCCAGAACAGATCGCCGCCGCTGGTTTCGTTGCGATAACGGGTCGCGTGCAGGTAGGACGCTTCCAGCGGGAATTGCAGATGCGTCAGCAGTTTGCCGGAGAAGATCAGGCCGCCGTTCATCACGCAGAACACCACCGGATTGCTGTCAGCCAGTTGTTCGTTGATTTGTGCACCGACGCGAGCGATGGCCGCCTCGACTTCAGACTCGGTGTACAGGCAGTCAGCCTCTCGCATGATTTGACGGATATGCTCGAGATCAGCGGACATGGCGCTCTCCAGGGGGTAGGCGGAATTGGAAAAGCGGGCAAAGGTACGCATCCCGCGAGGTCGAATCAAGCTCTTATGGACTAACGTACAGAATGTCCTATAGGACATCACCCTCGGATAGATTAATCTAGGCCGGTTTTTTTGCCCGCCGCCGGAGCCTTTCCCATGCCCATCCTCGAGATCCGCCATCCGCTGATCCGTCATAAACTCGGCCTGATGCGCCGCGCTGACATCAGCACCAAGAATTTCCGCGAGCTCGCTCAGGAAGTCGGCGCCCTGTTGACCTATGAAGCTACAAAAGATTTGCCGCTCGAATCCTACGACATTGCCGGCTGGTGCGGCACTGTGTCGGTGGAGAAGATCGCCGGCAAGAAGATCACCGTCGTGCCGATCCTGCGTGCCGGCATCGGCATGCTCGAAGGCGTGCTCAGCCTGATTCCGGGAGCCAAGGTCTCCGCCGTGGGCGTGGCCCGCAACGAAGAAACCCTGCAAGCGCACACCTATCTGGAAAAACTGGTACCGGAAATCGACGAACGCCTGGCGATGATCATCGACCCGATGCTCGCCACCGGCAGTTCCATGGTTGCCACCATCGACCTGCTCAAAAAGGCCGGATGCCGCGACATCCGCGCCATGGTTCTGGTCGCCGCGCCGGAAGGCATTGCCGCCGTAGAACAGGCGCACCCGGACGTGACCATCTACACCGCATCCATCGATGAGCGCTTGAACGAGCACGGCTACATCATTCCTGGGCTTGGCGACGCCGGTGACAAGATCTTCGGCACCAAGCAGAAGGACGCGTAACCATGCAGCAAGAGTTCAACGATCCGCTCTGGCGCACGGTGCTGTCCGGCGCGCAGATGCTGTTCGTGGCTTTCGGCGCTTTGGTGCTGATGCCACTGATCACGGGCCTGGACCCGAACGTGGCACTGTTTACCGCAGGTCTGGGGACGATCCTGTTCCAGATCGTCACCGGGCGTCAGGTGCCGGTGTTCCTCGCGTCGAGCTTCGCTTTCATCACACCGATCATCCTCGCCAAGGGCCAGTTCGGCCTCGCCGCGACCATGGGCGGAGTGATGGCGGCCGGTTTCGTCTACACCTTCCTGGGCCTGGCCGTGAAGATCAAAGGCACCGGCTTCATTGACCGGTTGCTGCCACCGGTGGTGATCGGTCCGGTGATCATTTCCATCGGCCTGGCCATGGCGCCGATTGCCGCGAACATGGCGATGGGCAAGGCCGGTGACGGCACCGAGCTGATCCACTATCAGACGGCGATGATGATTTCCATGCCGGCGCTGCTGACCACGTTGATCGTGGCAGTGTTCGGCAAGGGCATCTTTCGTCTGGTGCCGATCATTTCCGGCGTGCTGGTGGGATTTGCCATGTCGTTCTATTTCGGCGTGGTCGACACGGCGAAAATTGCTGCCGCGCCCTGGTTCGCCTTGCCGCACTTCACCGCGCCGGAGTTCAACTGGCAGGCGATTCTGTTCATCGTTCCGGTGGCACTGGCTCCGGCGATCGAGCACATCGGCGGCGTGATTGCCGTGGGTAGCGTGACCGGTCGCGATTACCTGAAGAAGCCGGGCCTGCATCGCACCCTGCTTGGTGACGGTATCGCCACCACCGCCGCCGGCCTGTTCGGTGGCCCGCCCAACACCACTTACGCCGAAGTCACCGGCGCAGTGATGCTGACCAAGAACTACAACCCGAAAATCATGACTTGGGCGGCGATCTTCGCCATCACCCTGGCGTTCATCGGCAAGTTCGGCGCGCTGCTGCAAAGCATTCCGGTGCCGGTGATGGGCGGGATTCTGTGCTTGTTGTTCGGTTCGATTGCGGCGGTGGGCATGAACACCCTGATCCGCCACAAGATCGACCTGGGCGAAGCGCGCAACCTGGTGATCGTCTCGGTGACGCTGGTGTTTGGCATTGGCGGCGTGCTGGTCGGCACCGGCACCGGTCCGGACGACTTCGGCCTCAAAGGCATCGCGCTGTGCGCGGTGGTAGCGATTGCGCTGAACCTGATCCTGCCGGGTAATGACGGCTGGAAGAACAAGAAGGCGGATGAGCCGCTGATTTAACGCCTGAAGATTTTTACTGCCTGACAGATAGCTATCGCGAGCAGGCTCACTCCTACAAGGTCAACGCAATACCTGTAGGAGTGAGCCTGCTCGCGATTTGCTTTAAAGGGCCAGCGGCGCGCGTTCGCAGAGCGTCGCCAAAGCCTTGGCCCATTGCGAGTCGTCGTTCAGGCACGGCACCAGCACCAGTTCCTCGCCCCCCGCTTCGCGGAACTGTTCCTTGCCGCGATCGCCGATCTCTTCCAGCGTCTCGATGCAATCGGCGACGAACGCCGGGCACATCACCAGAATCTTTTTCACCCCGCTTTTCGCCAGTTCATCCAGCCGCGCTTCGGTGTACGGCTCGATCCATTTCGCCCGGCCCAGGCGGGACTGAAACGACACCGACCACTTGCCGTCCGCCAGGCCCATGGTTTTGGCGAAGGCGGCGGCGGTGCGGAAACACTGCGCGCGATAACAGGTCGCCAATACCGCCGCAGAGGCGGTCTGGCAGCAATCGGCGCCCTTGAGGCAGTGATTGCCTGTCGGGTCGAGTTTGCTCAGATGCCGCTCAGGCAAGCCGTGAAAGCTCAGCAGCAGATGGTCGTAATCCTGCTGCAGGTGTGGGCGCGCGCTGGCGGCCAGTGCTTCGATGTATTCCGGCTGATCGTAGAACGGTTGCAGGATCGACAGCTGCACGTCGAGTTTCTTCTCGCGCAGCACGCGTCGGGCTTCTTCGATCACCGTGGTCGTGGTGCTGTCGGCGAACTGCGGATACAGCGGCGCCAGCGTGATTTTCCGGTGTCCGGCCTTCACCAGACGCAGCAGACAGGTTTCGATCGAGGGCTCGCCATAACGCATCGCCAGATCCACCGGGCCGTGTTTCCACGTTCGGGTCATCTGCTCCTGCAAGCGGCGGCTGAGCACCACCAGCGGCGAGCCTTCCTCCCACCAGATCGACGCATAGGCATGGGCCGATTGCTCGGGACGCTTGATCAGGATCAGCGACACCAGCAGCCGCCGCAGCGGCCACGGCAGATCGATCACGTACGGGTCCATCAGAAATTGATTGAGGTAGCTGCGCACATCGGCCACCGAGGTGGAGGCCGGAGAGCCCAGGTTGACCAGAAGCAAAGCGTGATCGGTCATGCAACGTCCTATTTCAGAGGCGGCTGGAGAGATCATCCAGGGCCGCGCGTAAATCCGTGAAGCGGAAGCTGAATCCCGCTTCCAGCAAGCGTGCCGGCGTCGCGCGCTGGCCGCCGAGCAATAACAGTGACAGCTCGCCGAGCATGACTTTCAGCGCCAGGGTCGGCATCGGCATGAACACCGGGCGGTGCAATACGCTGCCCAGGGTCTTGGCAAATTCGCGGTTGCGCACAGGTTTCGGCGCGCAGGCATTATAAGGACCGCTGGCCTGATTGCGGTGCAGAAGAAAATCAATCAGGGCGATTTGATCGTCGATGTGAATCCATGGCATCCACTGCCGACCATTGCCCAACGGCCCGCCGAGCCCGAGCTTGAACGGCAGCAACAGCCGCGACAAAAAGCCGCCCTCGGCCGACAGCACCAGACCGGTTCGCACCAGCACCACGCGGATGCCGAGGTTCTCGGCGCGCAGGGCGGTTTCTTCCCAGGCGATGCACAACTGGCTGGCGAAGTCGTCGATGCCGGGCGGCGACTCTTCAGTCAATTCGCGCTCGCCACCGTCGCCGTACCAGCCGATCGCCGAGCCGGAAATCAGCAGCGACGGTTTCTGCGCACGAGTTTCCAGCCACGCGAGCAGCGTTTCTGTCAGTGTGATGCGACTGCTCCAGAGCAATGCCTTGCGTCGATGGGTCCAGGGGCGATCGGCAATCGGCGCCCCAGCGAGATTGACGATCGCGTCCAGCGGCTCTTCGCCGAGGTCCTCCAGCCGCGCAATCCCGCGCACTTGCGGGCCGCAGATCTGCGCGACCTTTTCCGCGCGGCGACTCCACACCGTCAGGCGATGGCCCTGCTCCAGCCAGTGTCGGCAGAGCTGACGTCCGATCAAACCAGTACCGCCGGTCAGCAATATGTGCATGACATCTTCCTCGCGTGGCGTTTAACCCGGATCACTAGTCTATTTTTATAGGCAGGGATCTTTTCTATCGGGCAGGCTCTATGGTTTAACAATAGGCCAAGCTGTCAGAACGAGAACGCTAGACGTTATACCAAAAAACAGAATTGTACAGGTTTCATCGACGGCGTAGTCTGTACAGAAAGGTAAACGAGGCCCCTATGACTGTACCTATCGCAATCATTGGCACCGGCATCGCCGGGCTCTCCGCCGCCCAGGCTCTGACAGAGACCGGGCATACCGTTCAACTGTTCGATAAAAGCCGTGGCAGCGGCGGGCGCATGTCGAGCAAGCGCAGCGACGCTGGCTCACTGGACATGGGCGCTCAATACTTCACCGCGCGTGACCGGCGCTTCGTTACCGAAGTGCAGCGCTGGCAGAGCCAGGGCTGGGCCGCCGAGTGGACGCCGCAGCTATACACCTTCCAGGGCGGGCAACTGAACATGTCGCCGGACGAGCAGACCCGCTGGGTCGGTACGCCGCGCATGAGCGCCATCACCCGCGGCCTGCTCGATGGTCTGGATGTGCAGTTTGCCTGCCGCATCACCGAGGTCTATCGCGGCGAAGAACACTGGCATCTGCAAGACGCCGACGGCTGTACCCACGGCCCCTTCAGCCATGTGGTGATCGCCACGCCGGCACCGCAAGCCACCGCGCTGCTGGCCGCCGCGCCGAAACTCGCCGGCGTTGCTGCCGGGGTGAAAATGGAGCCGACCTGGGCCGTCGCCCTCGCCTTCGAAACCCCGCTCGATACGCCGATCGAAGGCTGCTTCGTGCAGGACAGCCCGCTTGACTGGCTGGCACGCAACCGCAGCAAACCCGGGCGCGACACCACCCTCGACACCTGGGTGCTGCATGCAACCAGCGCCTGGAGCCGACAGCACATCGATCTGTCCAAGGAAGCGGTCATCGAGCATCTGCATGGCGCTTTCGCCGAACTGCTGCACAGCGCCATGCCTGCGCCAACCTTCAGCCTCGCCCACCGCTGGCTCTACGCGCGCCCCGCGACCGGCCACGAATGGACCACGCTGGCCGACGCCGATCTGGGTTTGTATGCCTGTGGCGACTGGTGTCTGTCGGGTCGCGTCGAAGGCGCCTGGCTCAGCGGTCAGGAGGCTGCACGTCGCTTGCACGAACACCTGCAATGAATCGGATCAATCCACGCAAACTGCTGCTGTCGAAATGGACAGCAGCCCACCCGCAGAATCGCGAAAAGCATTTTCTGGTCACCGAACTGATCCGCGATGAGGAAGGCACGGTACTCGAGGTCGAGTTGCAGGCGGTGCTGACCCAGCGTAGCGAGCGAATGGATTGGCGAACGCTTCAGGACAATGAAAACTGGGTACTGGGCTGGAAATAAATTCCCTTGTAGGAGTGAGCCTGCTCGCGAAAGAGCTGTATCAGATACGAAATCATTGACTGATCCACCGCTTTCGCGAGCAGGCTCACTCCCACAGATTCAGCGCTGCACGAAAAATCTTATACAAAACATTTGACTTGTACATCCATCGTTCTATGCTGAGGAAAAGTTGTACAGAGATAACTCTCTGTACAGGTATAGGTTCGAGGTGCTCATGTCTACAGCTTCCCTGTCCAAGCCGAAGATCGCCATCAGCGCCTGCCTGTTGGGCGAAGAAGTGCGCTACAACGGTGGGCACAAGGAATCGCGGCTGTGCAGCCGTACCCTCGCGGAATATTTCGATTTCGTCCCGTTGTGCCCGGAAGTCGCCATCGGCATGGGCATTCCCCGCGAGCCGATCCGGCTGGTGGGCGACCCTGAGCAACCCGAGGCCGTCGGCACCGTCGACCGGACCATCAACGTCACCAGGCCGCTGGCCGAGTACGGCGAGAAAATGGCCGGCGAGCTGCAGGACCTTTGCGGCTACATCTTCATGCAGCAGTCGCCGTCCTGCGGATTGGAACGGGTCAAGGTCTATCACGCCAACGGCGCCCCGGTGAACGGCGGCGGACGTGGCATCTACGCGCAGGCGTTCTGTGCCCGACACCCGGACTTGCCGGTAGAAGAAGCCGGGCGCCTCAACGATCCGGTGCTGCGGGAAAACTTCATCACCCGCGTGCTCGCCTACAGCGCCTGGCAACAAGTGCTCGCTCAGGGCCTCAGCCGCCGCGCGCTCACCGAATTCCACTCGCGCTACAAGTACCTGCTGATGGCGCACAACCCGCTGCAATACAAAACCCTGGGCAAACTGCTCGGCAACATGGCCGACAGCGATCCCGCCGAACTCGGCCCGCGCTACTTCAGCGAACTGATGGCCGCGCTGAAGAAATGCGCCACGCGCGGCACCCATTGCAATGTGCTGCTGCACCTCAGCGGATATTTGAAACAATCGCTGAGTGCCGAAGACAAACAGGAAATGCAACAGGTCATCGGCCAGTACCGCCAGGGCATCGTGCCGCTGGTGGTGCCTCTGACACTGCTTAAACACCACTTTCGACTCCATCCGGACCCGTACATCGCGCAACAGGTTTACCTGCAGCCGCATCCGGAAAACCTCAGTCTGCGAAACGCGATCTAATGAACGATAAAACCGACAGCAGCGCCCGGGAAGACCTCGGCGCCGACTTCAAGAAAGCCCTCGACGAGGGCTGGTTGCCGATTCGCGAAGTCGCGCGGCAAACCGGCGTCAACGCCATCACCCTGCGTGCGTGGGAACGTCGCTACGGGCTGGTGGTGCCACAGCGCACGCCCAAGGGCCATCGCCTGTATAGCGCTGAACATGTGCAGCGAATCATGGCCATTCTCACCTGGCTGAACCGTGGGGTGGCGGTCAGTCAGGTCAAGCCACTGCTCGACGCCCCGCAGGCCTTCACGGAAACCGTGGAGAACGACTGGCAGCGTCTGCGTCATACCTTGCTTTCGGCGGTCACCGCACTGAATGAGCGCACGCTGGATGACAGCGTCAATCAGGCCATCGCCCTGTACCCGCCCCGGACTTTGTGCGAGCAATTGCTGATGCCGCTGCTGGCCGAACTCGAACAGCGCTGGCAGGGCCAGTTCGGCGCTCAGATGGAGCGGACGTTTTTCTATTCCTGGCTGCGCAGCAAATTCGGTGCACGCATCTACCATAACAACCGCCAGTTGCATTCGGCGCCGCTGTTGTTGATCAATCATTCCGACCTGCCGCTGGAACCGCATCTGTGGCTGTGCGCATGGCTGATCAGCAGTGCCGATTGCCCGGTGCAGGTGTTCGACTGGCCGCTGCCGGCCGGTGAACTGGCACTCACCGTCGAGCATCTGCAAGCCCGTGGCGTGCTGTTGTATTCGAGCAAAGCCATGCAACTGGCGCAGTTGCCGAAACTGCTGGCGAACGTCAATTGCCCAACCCTGATTGCCGGCCCCGCGGTGCACATCCACCACAGCGAGCTGTCCACTCGCACCGCTCAGACTGCCGAGCTGTTCCTCGCCGAAGATCCGCTTGCGGCACACCAGGCGCTGCTCGAACGCGGATTGATTTGATGATGGGTCTAATCACATGCAACTGATCTGGCTGCGCAGCGACTTGCGCCAACATGACAACACTGCCCTCGCGGCCGCTGCAGCGCGCGGCCCGACGCTGGCGGTGTATCTGTTGAGCCCCCAGCAGTGGCTGGACCACGACGATGCGCCGTGCAAGGTGGATTTCTGGTTGCGCAACCTGCGCGAACTGAGCCAGAGCCTCGGCGCACTGAACATCCCGCTGTTGATTCGCAGCGCGCCGCACTGGGATCAGGCGCCGGCAGAACTGCTCAAGCTCTGCCGGCAATTGAAGATCGAAGCAGTGCACGCCAACGAAGAATACGGCGTCCACGAAAGCCGCCGCGATGAGGCCGTCGCCGAAACGTTGCAGGCCGAGGGCATTGAATTCCACAGCTATCTGGATCAATTGCTGTTCAAACCCGGCACAGTGCTGACCAAGACCGGTACCTACTTTCAGGTGTTCAGTCAGTTCCGCAAGGTCTGTTACGAACGCCTGCACCGCTCGATGCCGGCGCTGGTCAAGGCACCCGGCAAACAGGCCGCGCTGGATATCGCCAGCGATGCCATTCCCGAGGCAGTCAAAGGCTTCGCCACGCCGAGCCAATCCCTGCGCACGTTGTGGCCGGCCGGTGAGCAAGAGGCGCAGCGCCGACTCGACACTTTCACCGATGCGCAGATCGATTATTACCGCAGCGAACGCGACTTTCCGGCCAAACCCGGTACCAGCCAATTGTCGGCGTACCTCGCCGCCGGGGTGATTTCGCCACGTCAGTGCCTGCACGCCGCTCTGCAAAGCAATCAGGGCGAGTTCGAAAGCGGCAAGGTCGGCGCGGTGACTTGGATCAACGAGCTGCTCTGGCGCGAATTCTACAAACATATTCTGGTCGGCTACCCGCGCGTGTCGCGGCACCGCGCCTTTCGCCCGGAAACCGAGGCGCTGGCCTGGCGCGATGCGCCGGAGGAGCTCAAGGCCTGGCAAGAGGCACGCACCGGCCTGCCGATCATCGACGCGGCGATGCGTCAGTTGCTTGAAACCGGCTGGATGCACAATCGCCTGCGCATGGTCGTGGCGATGTTCCTGACCAAAAACCTGCTGATCGACTGGCGCGAGGGCGAACGCTTTTTCATGCGCCACCTGATCGATGGCGACTTGGCGGCGAACAACGGCGGTTGGCAGTGGAGCTCGTCGACCGGCACCGATTCGGCGCCGTACTTCCGTATTTTCAACCCGTTGAGCCAGTCGGAAAAATTCGACGCTGAGGGCGTGTTCATCAAGCACTGGTTGCCGGAACTGGCCGGGCTCAACAAAAAGGAAGTGCACAATCCGGCGGGCGCCGGAGGGCTGTTCGGCGTGGCGGATTATCCGGCGCCGATCGTCAACCTCAGCGCCTCACGCGAGCGCGCGCTGACGGCGTTCAAGAACCTGCCGTCGCGCCAGCATGCGAGTGGCGGCGATGAGTGAATTCCTGCGCAGCTTCGCCCGCGAGTTTTCCGGGTTGAACAAAGACAATCTGCATCGCTTGGGCGAGCTGTACAGCGACGACATTCATTTCACCGATCCGCTGCACGAAGTTCAGGGCCTGGCGCAACTGCAGGATTACTTCAAAGAGCTGTACGCCAACGTCAGCGATCTACGCTTCGACTTTCACGGTTTCGACCAGATCGGCGCAGGCGAAGGTTATCTGCGCTGGGTCATGAGCTATCGCCACCCGCGTCTGGCCAAAGGCCGGGAAATCCGGGTTGGCGGCTGTTCGCACCTGCTCTGGCGCGACAAGGTTTATCGCCATCGGGATTATTTCGATGCCGGGGCGCTGCTGTATGAACACTTGCCAATATTGGGCCGGGTGATTGCCTGGCTGAAAAGGAGAATGGGATGAGTCGTACACCTCCACGGCGGTATTGGTTGACCGGCGCCAGCAGTGGCATCGGTGCAGCATTGTGCGAGGACATTCTGAAAAGCGGCGCGCACCTGGCGGTCAGTTCGCGCTCGGTCGCGCCGCTGAAAGTCTTGTCGCAGCGTTATCCGGGCCAGGTACTGGTGGTGCCCGGCGATCTGACCAACAGTCAGACCGTGCGCGAAATCGGCGAGCAGATCGGCGACGCCTGGGGCTCGCTGGACAGCGTGATTCTCAACGCTGGCACCTGTGAATATGTCGACGCGCGCCAGTTCGATTCCTCGATCATCGAGCACGTGGTGCGCACCAATCTGCTCGCCAGCAGCTACTGCATCGAAGCCGCCCTGCCGCTGCTGCGCAGAGGCACCACGCCGCATCTGGTCGGCATGGCCAGCTCGGTGACCTACCTGCCCCTGCCACGGGCCGAAGCCTACGGCGCATCGAAGGCCGGGCTGCGTTACCTGTTCGAATCGCTGCGCATCGATCTGGCGGACGAAGGCATTGACGTCACTATCATCAGCCCGGGTTTTGTCGAGACGCCGCTGACCGAGAGGAACGATTTCCCGATGCCGCTGAGCTGGCCCGCGGATAAAGCGGCGCGGCACATCTTCGCCAAACTCAAGGACCGGCCGCTGGAAATTGCTTTCCCGGGGCTGTTCATGGCGGCGCTTTGGCCACTGTCGAAGCTGCCGGCCCGCGCGCAACTGGCGATCGGCAAACGCATGGTGCGCAAGAACCCACCGCAGCGGGACCCGATATGAAAATCGCCGTGATTGGCAGCGGTATCGCCGGGCTGACCTGCGCTTACCTGCTGAACCGCCGCCACGACATCACCGTCTTCGAAGCGAGTGACTGGGTTGGCGGGCATACCCATACCGTGCCGGTCAGCGTGGCCGGGCAGCCATTCGCCATCGACACCGGCTTCATTGTGTTCAACGACTGGACCTACCCGAACTTCATTCGCTTGCTCAACCAGCTCGGCGTGGCGTTCAAGCCGACCGAAATGAGCTTTTCGGTGACCGACCCGGACACCGGCGTCGAGTACAACGGCAACAACCTCAACAGCCTGTTCGCCCAGCGCAGCAATCTGTTGTCGCCGGGGTTCTGGGGCATGCTGCGCGACATTCTGCGCTTCAACAAGGAGGCCCAGCGTGACCTGATGGAACTGCGCATCGCCGCCGACACTACCCTCGACGATTACCTCAAGGCCGGCGGCTACGGTGAACGCTTCATCCTGCATTACATCGTGCCGATGGGCGCGGCGATCTGGTCGATGCCGATGGCGGAAATGCTCAATTTCCCGCTGCAATTTTTCCTGCGCTTCTTCAAGAATCATGGCCTGCTGTCGGTCAGTGATCGCCCGCAATGGCAAGTCATCGAAGGCGGTTCCAGTGCCTACATCGCGCCACTGACCGCCTCATTCCACGACAGGATTCGCCTGAACTGCCCGGTCAGCCGCGTCGAGCGCAATCAGCACGGCGTGGTTATCCACAGCCCGGCCGGCCTCGAACATTTCGACAAAGTGGTGTTTGCCTGCCACAGCGATCAGGCCCTGAAGTTGCTGGCCAATCCGAGCGAGGCCGAGCGCTCGATTCTCGGCGCCCTGCTCTACGCCGACAACGACGTGGTGCTGCACACCGACTCGCGCCTGTTGCCCGCGCGCAAACTGGCCTGGGCCAGCTGGAACTATCGCCTCGGCGGCGCCGGTCATACTCGCGCGGCGGTCACCTACAACATGAACATCCTGCAGGGCATCGAGAGCGACACTACATTCTGCGTCAGCCTCAACCAGACCGCCGGCATCACCCCGGACAAAGTGCTGGCCCGCTACACCTACGCCCACCCGCAATACACTTTGGCTGCCGCAGCGGCGCAAAACCGCTGGGGCGAACTCGATGGCGAGCAGCACACGCATTATTGCGGCGCCTACTGGGCCAATGGCTTCCATGAGGATGGCGTGGTCAGCGGCTTGCGCGTGGCCGCTGCGTTCGGTGAAACCCTGTGAACAGCGCCCTCTACAGCGGCGTCATCGGCCATCGACGTTTCTCGCCGCGCCGTCACGAATTCCGCTACCGCATCGGTTTGCTCTATCTCGACCTGAGCGAACAGGACGCCGTGCTGGCCTTGTCGCCGCTAGCGGGGCGCAGTCGCTTTGCGCCGTTCTCGTTTCGTGAGACCGATTACCTGAAAGCTTTCACCGGCAAGGGCGTACGCCTGATCGACGCGGTGCGCCAGCAGGTGGGCGCGGCCATCGGTCATGAGCCACAGGGCGCGGTGTGCCTTTTGACTCAGCCGCGCAGTTGGGGGCTGTCGTTCAATCCGGTGAGCTTCTTCTATTGCCACGAGGCGGATGGGCAACTGGCGGCGATTGTCTGCGAGGTGACCAACACGCCATGGCGCGAGCGTTATCACTACGTGCTGCCGGCGCAGGTGCCGACCAGCCTGGTGGATTTCCACCAACATTTTGCTGTAGCCAAGGCCTTTCACGTCTCGCCGTTCCTGCCCCGCGACCTCGAATACCGCATGAGTTTCAGTCCGGCCGCGCAAAGCCTCGGCGTGCACATGGCCGATTGGCAGGGCAGCGAAAAACTGTTCGACGCCACGTTGAATCTGCGCCGCGAACCGCTCGATCGACGCAGCCTGCACCGCTATCTGCGCCGCTTCCCGTGGATGACTGCAAAAACCGCCCTGGCGATCTACTGGCAAGCGCTGCGACTGCTGCTCAAGCGCGCGCCGATTTTCGCCCATCAGCCTGCCGACGGCAGCTTTCAAACCGCCACCGTGCCTCCGAAGGAGCCGCACCATGAAATCCTCTAGCCTGCCGCTCGGTCGCTTCAGCACCAACGGCCTGACCGGCTCGCTGCTGCGCCGTGGCGTGCTGCGACAGCTCGCGCAGCTCAAACACGGACAATTGATGGTCGTCGAGGATGGCGAACAGATGCTCTTTGGCACCCCGGGCAGCGCCTTGCTCGGCGAGGTCCATGTGCTCGATCCGGCGCTGTGGGGCTTGGTTGCCAGCAACGGCTCGATCGGCGCCGGCGAAGCATTCATCCACGGCTATTGGAGTTCGCCGGACCTGACCGCGGTGGTGCGCGTGTTCGTCAGCAACCTCGAGGTGCTCGACGCCATGGAGGGTGGCCTGGCGCGACTCGGCCGGCCCTTCGTGCAAGGCCTGCACTGGCTCAATCGCAACACGCGCAAGGGCTCACAAAAAAACATCGCCGCGCATTACGACCTCGGCAATGAACTGTTCGAACAGTTTCTCGACCCGACCATGATGTATTCCGCCGCCCAATTCCTCTCCCCAAGCGACACCCTGGAACAGGCGCAACTGAACAAACTCGAACGCATCTGCCAGAAACTCGCGCTCAAGCCCAGCGATCACCTGCTGGAAATCGGCACCGGCTGGGGCAGCATGGCGCTGTACGCGGCGCAGCATTATGGCTGCCGCGTGACCACCACGACCCTGTCCAAAGAGCAGTTCGCGTTCACTGCCAAACGCATCGAACAACTCGGCTTGCAGGATCGCGTCACGCTCCTGCTCAAGGACTACCGCGACCTCAGCGGCGAGTACGACAAACTAGTGTCGATCGAGATGATCGAAGCGGTCGGCCATCGGTTCCTGCCGACCTATTTCAAGCAATGCGCGCAGTTGCTCAAGAGCAATGGCCTGATGCTGCTCCAGGCGATCACCATCCGCGAGCAACGCTACGAACAGGCGAAACGCAGCGTCGACTTCATCCAGCGCTACATCTTCCCCGGCGGCGCCCTGCCCTCGGTGCACAGGATGCTCGATGTGGTCAGCCGCGAGACCGACATGAACCTGCTGCACATGGAAGATTTCGGCCTGCATTACGCCAAGACATTGCGCCTGTGGCACGAGAACTTTCGCCTCGCCCATGGTCGCTTGAACGAATTGGGTTACGACGATTATTTCCTGCGCTTGTGGGAGTTCTACCTTTGCTACTGCGAGGGCGGATTCCTCGAGCGGACCATCGGCACCGCGCAATTGCTGCTGGCGAAACCGGCGGCGATGACCGCGCCGCTACTCGGTCGCTTCGATGCTTGAGCGCCTCGCCAATGCCGTGCTGTTCCAGCTCGGCTGGCTGGCCTGCGTCATCGGCGGCAACAGTTTGTGGCTGTTGCTCGCACTGGCGGCGCTGGTGATTCATCTGCGCTGGATCAGCAGTTGGGCGGCGGAAGGTCGGCTGATGCTGTCCGTGGTGATTGTCGGCACGGCGGTAGACAGTGTTTTGCGTTACCTCGACGTGTTCCGCTTCGAAGATGCTGCACCGTTGATTCCGTTGTGGCTGATGCTGCTCTGGGCGCTGCTTGCCACCACATTGCGTCATTGTCTGGCCTGGAGCGCACGGCCATGGTGGCTGGCCAGCGCACTTGGCGCGGTGGGCGGTGCGTTGTCGTACTACGGCGGCGGACGACTGGCCGGCGTGCAATTTCCCTACGGCGAAGTGCCGACGCTGATGGTGATCGGCGTGCTCTGGGCCGGGCTGTTTCCGCTGCTGCACATGATGGCGCGACGGCTGGCGCCGTGAGCGTCCGTCAGCACTTTCACACCCACAGCGATCACTGCCTTACACTGCCGCGATGAAAACCATCCCCCACACACAAATCGACGAACCGGCAGTCACCTGCTCGACCTGCGCCGCGTGCTGCTGCCAGCTCGAAGTGATGCTGATCACCGACACCGGCGTGCCTGATCGCTTTATCGATACCGATGAATGGGGCGGTGAAGTGATGCTGCGTCTGGACGACGGCTGGTGTGCGGCGCTGGATCGCGACAGCATGATGTGCACGATCTACGAACGGCGACCGTTGATCTGCCGCGAGTTTGAAATGGGCGCGCCGGAGTGCATCGAAGAGCGCCGGGGTATTGCAACAGCCTACCGCTGATTTCTTTGACGGCGCAGAAACAACTGTGGGAGCGAGCCTGCTCGCGAAGGCGGTGTGTCAGCCACCATTTGAACTGACTGACACTCAGCTTTCGCGAGCAGGCTCGCTCCCACGTTGGTTCCGCGTAGAGACGGATTACAGCGGCATTGTGTAATGCAGCGCGTAGCTTTCTACACCATCGTTGTCGCTGGACAGGCCAGCGTTGGAGTAGTGAGTGGCGCGGATACCGACTTCGTGGCCGCCGTTGAAGCGCAGGCCGAAACCGATGCGGTCTTCGAACTGGAAGGAGCCGCCCAGCTTGTTGCTTTCGTATTCGGTGTTGGAGAAGAACGCCGCACCGATACCCGCTTCAACGTAGGGTTTCACCGACTGGCCGGCAAATTCGTAAACGAAGACAGGCGAGAACGACAGGCTGTTGTTGCTGGAAGTCTTGTCACCTTCCCAGTACGTGTAGGCACCGCTCCAGTAGCCGGTCAGGCGACCCACGTCGCTCTGCAGCCAGCTCTTGTCCCAGTCGAAATTCATGCCCAGGCGATACGTCATTGTCGAATCGCTGGTACCGCCGACGGCGAATTCAACGCCAGCGGCTTGTGCAGAAATGCTTTGCCCCATCAGTGCGGCCGCAACCGCGGCCAAGCAGAATAGTCGCTTCACTTTGAAACTTCCTTTTCCGGAACGATCGTTTGGTTTTTAGTTGCTGCTGTCGCTATAGAAATCTGCGCTTGGTCAGAAGTTCAGCGTACTTCGAGTTATTTCACATTTTTTTTACAAGTCGAAGTTTTGCACATTCGACGCAGTTTGGCCCAGCAGCGGTAGGATTTTTCTGAAGGATCGTGCATCGGCACTGGTCCAGAACCTTACAGGCAGGCTCGGACCTTGCGCCAGCAGATCACGCTCGGCGAGCAACCGTTGCAGCTGCCGGGCCACGGCAGCGCCGGTATCGATCAGGCTGACATCGTCGGCGATCATCGACCTTAGCAGCGGCTTGAGGAAAGGATAATGGGTGCATCCCAGGATGATCGTGTCGCAGCCCTGAGCCAGCAAAGGGGTGACGTAACCCTGCAGCAAAGTGCGCAATTGGGCGCTGTGCAGGTCGCCATTTTCAATCAGTTCGACCAACCCCGGACACGGCTGAGTGATGACTTTGACGTCAGCCGCAAAGCGATCGAGCAACGCGGCGAACTTGGCGCTCTGCAATGTACCTGTCGTTGCCAGCACGCCTACCACGCCACTGCGGGTCGCCGCTGCGGCCGGTTTGACCGCCGGTTCCATGCCGACAATCGGCCAGTCGGGGAAGTCGCGACGCAGATCGGCAACACCGGCCACAGTCGCGGTATTGCACGCCAGCACCAAAGCCTTGGCGCCCTGTTCGCGGAAAAAACCGGCCATCACACTGCAACGCTGACGGATCAATTCCGGGGTCTTTTCGCCGTAGGGAATATGCCCGCAATCGGCGACGTAGAGCAGCGATTCGTTAGGCAGCAAACGCTGGATTTCCGCGAGAACCGACAAGCCGCCGACCCCGGAATCGAACACGCCGATCGGCGCTTCACGCATGGCGCGCGCCACAGACGCTGCAGCCCGGATCGCGCTTGACCCGCAGTTCACGGAAGCGCGAACCCAAGGCGTCGATCAGCAGCAGGCGCCCCACAAGCGGTTCGCCAAAGCCGACCAGCACCTTCAACGCTTCCAGCGCCTGCAGGCTGCCAACCAGGCCAACCAGCGGCCCGACGACGCCGGCCTCGCTGCAGGTCAGTTCGGCTTCGCTGCCGTGACCGTACAGACAGTGGTAGCAAGGACTCTCGGCACGCCGTGGGTCGAACACCGACAACTGCCCTTCCAGACGAATCGCTGCGCCGCTGACCAGCGGTTTGCGCGCGACTACACACGCGGCGTTGACCGCCTCACGGGTGGCGAAGTTGTCCGAGCAATCGAGCACCAGATCCACCGCCGCCACCGCTGCGGCAAGAGAATCCTCGTCCAGCGCCCGCCGATGGGCGATGAGTTGGATTTCAGGATTGAGCGCGCCCAGGCGTTTGAGCGCCGAGTCGACCTTGGACATGCCAACGCTGTCTGTGTCGTGAATGATCTGCCGTTGCAGGTTGGTCAGATCGACCGTGTCGAAATCCGCCAGATGCAACTCGCCGACGCCCGCTGCCGCCAGGTACAAGGCCACCGGCGCCCCGAGGCCGCCGAGGCCGACGATCAGCACGCGGCTGGCCTTGAGCTTCAGTTGCCCGTCGATGTCGATGTGTTGCAGCAGAATCTGCCGGCTGTAGCGCAGCAATTCCTGATCATTCAGCACGGCAGGCGCCCCAGACTGATGCGTTGATGGCCGCCCAGATCGGTGCGGCTGTGGACTTCTTCAAAGCCACGGGTGAGCAGCAGATCACGCACGGCTTCGGCCTGATCATAGCCGTGTTCGAGCATCAGCCAACCAGCGCTTTCCAGATGATCGGGGGCTTGCGCAACAATCAGGCGCAGATCATCGAGGCCATCTTCACCAGCCACCAAAGCACTGGCCGGTTCGAAGCGCACATCGCCCTCGACCAGATGCGGATCGGCGGCAGCAATGTACGGCGGGTTGCTGATGATCAGATGGAAGCGCTGACCTTCCAACGCACTGAACCAATGGCTGCTCAGCACGATGGCGTTGTTCAAATGCAGACGCTGGCGATTGCGCTCGGCCAGGGCCACGGCTTCGAGCACGCGATCGACGGCGGTGACTTTCCACGCCGGGCGCTCGCTGGCCAGAGCCAAGGCAATCGCGCCACTGCCGGTACCGAGATCGAGGACCTTGGCCGGGGTTGCCGGCAGCAGCTCAAGGGCTGCCTCCACCAGCAGCTCGGTGTCCGGGCGCGGGATCAGCGTGTGCGGCGCGACTTCCAGATCGAGTTTCCAGAAGCCCTGTTGGCCGAGAATGTAGGCCACCGGCTCACCGCTACGCCGCCGTTGCAGGTACTCGGCGAACGTCAGCGCAGCCTCGCTCGGGACGATGCGCTCGGGCCAGGTATGCAGAAAGCTGCGCGACTTGCCCAGCGCGGCGGCGAGGAGCAGTTCAGCGTCCAGGCGTGCAGTGGGCGAGTCCGGCAGTTCGGCGGCGCGCAACAGGCTGGCGATGATGGTCATTTATTCACCTATCGCTGCGAGTTGGTCAGCCTGGTATTCGGCCAGCAACGGCTCGATCACGGCTTCGACGCCACCGGCAAGAATTTCATCCAGCGAATACAGGGTCAGGTTGACGCGATGGTCGGTGACCCGGCCTTGAGCATAGTTGTACGTGCGGATGCGCTCGGAGCGGTCGCCGGAACCGACCAGCAATTTACGCTCACTGGCAATCGCGTTGGCCGCCGCAGCGTTTTGCTGATCGTTGAGCTTGGCCGACAACCAGGCCATCGCCCGGGCACGGTTCTTGTGCTGGGAGCGTTCTTCCTGACACTCGACGACAGTGCCGGTGGGTATGTGGGTGATGCGGATCGCCGAGTCCGTGGTGTTGACGTGCTGACCACCGGCCCCGGAGGAGCGGAACGTGTCGACGCGCAAATCCGCCGGATTGATCTCGATGGCTTCGCGCTCGTCCGGCTCGGGCAATACCGCCACGGTGCAGGCGGAGGTGTGAATCCGGCCCTGGGATTCGGTGGCAGGAACACGCTGGACACGGTGCGCGCCGGACTCGAATTTCAGCTTGCCGTAGACGTTGTCGCCTTCGATACGGGCGATGACTTCTTTATAGCCACCGTGTTCGCCTTCGTTTTCCGAGAGGATCTCGACACGCCAGCCACGCCGCTCGGCATAACGCGAATACATTCGAAACAGGTCGCCGGAGAAGATCGCCGCCTCGTCGCCACCGGTGCCGGCGCGGATTTCGAGGAAGACGTTGCGCCCGTCGTTCGGATCCTTGGGCAGCAACATGCGCTGCAGATCGGATTCCAGCGTGATCAGCAATTCCTTGGCTTCGCGGACTTCTTCCACGGCCATTTCGCGCATGTCCGGGTCGCTGTCCTTGAGCAGGGCCTGTGCGCCTTCAAGATCGCCTTGTACGCTGAGCAGCTTTTTATACGCAGCCACGACAGGCTCGAGTTCGGCGTATTCCTTGGAATAGGCGCGGAATTTGGCCTGATCGGCAATGACTTCGCCGTCGCCGAGCAGCGCGGTCAGTTCCTCGAAACGGTCCTGGAGAATGTCCAGCTTGTTGAGCAGTGACGCTTTCATTGCGGTTTTTTATCCGAAAAACTATCCGGTGAGCCCTCGAGGGCGAAGAGTTCCTGGGCCATGGCCAGCGCATCGAGGCGGCCTTCGGCAGACAGCTTTTTCAACTGCACGCTGGGCGCATGCAAGAGTTTGTTGGTCAGGCCACGGGCCAGTTGGCCGAGCACGTCCTCGGCGTTTCCGCCGTTGGCCAGCAGACGCAGGGCCTTTTGCAATTCTTCGTCACGCAGGCGTTCGCTCTGTTGACGATAGGCCTTGAGCACATCGACCGCCGCCAGTTCGCGCAGGCGCACCATGAAATCGTCGGCGCCGACCGAGACCATTTCCTCCGCCGCTTGCGCTGCGCCCTGCCGGCTCTTGAGGTTTTCGGCGACCACTTCGTGGAGATCGTCGACGCTGTACAGGTAAACATCGTCGAGTTCGCCGACTTCCGGTTCGATATCTCGCGGTACAGCAATGTCGACCATGAAGATCGGCTTGTGCTTGCGCAGCTTCAGTGCACTTTCCACCGCGCCCTTGCCGAGAATCGGCAACTGGCTGGCGGTCGAACTGATGACGATGTCGCTGCGCACCAGTTCCGCCGGAATGTCCGAGAGCAGCACCGCGTGAGCGCCGAACTGCTCTGCCAACTGACTGGCGCGCTCCAGCGTACGGTTGGCAACGACGATGCGCTTGACCCCCAGCTCATGCAAATGGCGCGCGACCAGAGTGATCGTCTCGCCAGCGCCGATCAGCAGCGCCTGACTGCGTTGCAGATCACTGAAAATCTGTTTGGCCAGGCTGACGGCGGCAAATGCCACCGACACCGGGTTCTCGCCGATCGCAGTATCGGTGCGCACCTGCTTGGCGGCATTGAAGGTCGCCTGAAACAGCCGCCCCAGCAGCGGGCCGATGGTGCCGGCCTCGCGGGCCACGGCGTAGGCCGATTTCATCTGACCTAGAATCTGTGGTTCGCCCAGCACCAGCGAATCGAGCCCGGAGGCGACGCGCATCATGTGACGAACGGCCGCATCGTCTTCATGCACATAGGCACTGGCGCGCAGCTCGTCCAGGCTCAGATGGTGATAGTCGGCGAGCCAGCGCAGCACGACATCGGCCGAGAGCTGATCCTGTTCTATATAAAGCTCACTGCGATTGCAGGTGGAGAGGATCGCGGCTTCGCGGCTGTCGGTCAGTCGGCAGAGCTGCTGCAAGGCCTCAACCAGCTGCTCAGGGGTAAAGGCCACGCGCTCGCGGACGTCTACTGAAGCAGTCTTGTGGTTAATACCGAGTGCAAGGAAGGCCATTCAAGGTCGCTGGTGGTGACGTGAAGCCGGCAATTGTCCTACTTCGAAAGATCCAGAACAACTACCGCTGACTATTGTCCCAATTGTCAGACCCTATAATGAGCACAATTTGGCTCCTTGTAGGAGCTGCCGCAGGCTGCGATCTTTTGATTGTGGTTTTTCGAATCACCAGCAAGATCAAAAGATCGCAGCCTTCGGCAGCTCCTACGGTTATGTTTGGCCGAAGGCTTGTGTCATGATGATCCGACCGCAGGTTAGTCGTCCTCTTCCTATATGAATAGATCTTCCGCGTTGCTCCTCGCTTTTGTCTTCCTCAGCGGCTGCCAGGCCATGGCGCCCGTTGCGCCGGACGGCACCCCGCCGGTCGAAGACACCACGCCCGCGCCTGAAAAGCCCAAGGTTTACAGCTCGTTCAGCGAGGAAACCGTATTCAGCCTGCTGAGTGCCGAACTCGCCGGCCAGCGCAATCGTTTCGACATTGCTTTGGACAACTACGTGACCCAGGCCATCAACACCCAGGATCCGGGCGTGTCCGAGCGTGCTTTTCGCATCGCCGAATATCTGGGCGCCGATCAACCGGCCCTCGACACCGCGCTGATCTGGGCGCGCAACGCTCCGGACGATCTCGAAGCGCAACGCGCCGCCGCCGTGCAACTGGCCCGCGCCGGGCGTTACGACGACTCCATGGTTTATATGGAGAAAGTCCTGCAGGGCAAGGGCGACACCCATTTCGATTTCCTCGCACTGTCGGCCGCCGACACCGATCAGGAAACCCGCAACGGTCTGATGAAAAGTTTCGACCGCTTGCTGCAGCGTCACCCGAACAACAATCAGCTGATTTTCGGCAAGGCGCTGCTGTTGCAGCAGGACGGCGACAATCAGGGCGCACTGACCCTGCTTGAAGACCATCCGCCGGAAGATGGCGAGATCGCACCGATTCTGCTGCGCGCGCGCCTGCTTCAGCTGCTCAATCGTGGCGACGAAGCGCTGCCGCTGCTGCAGAAAAACATCAGGAAGTACCCGGAAGACAAACGCCTGCGCCTGACTTACGCGCGCATGCTGGTCGAGCAGGACCGCATGGACGACGCCAAGGCCGAGTTCTCCACGCTTGTTCAGCAATACCCGGAAGACGACGAACTGCGCTATTCGCTGGCGCTGGTGTGCCTGGAAGCCAAGGCGTGGGACGAGGCCAAGGGTTATCTGGAAGACCTCATCGCTCGCGAAAGCCATGTCGATTCGGCGCACCTTAACCTCGGCCGGATTGCCGAAGAACGCAACGATCCGCAAGGCGCACTCATCGAGTACGCCCAGGTCGGCCCGGGCAACGACTATCTGCCGGCACAACTGCGTCAGGCCGATATTCTGATGAGCAACGGCAAAGCCGCCGAAGCGCAAAGCAAACTGGCGGCCGAGCGTGACGAACAGCCCGACTACGCCATCCAGCTGTACCTGATCGAATCGGAAACGCTGTCGGCCAACAAACAGGACGACAAGGCCTGGAAAGTCCTGCAGCATGCCCTGCAGAAATACCCGGACGATCTCAACCTGCTTTACACCCGCGCCATGCTCGCGGAGAAGCGCAATGACCTGGCGCAAATGGAAAAAGACCTGCGCCTGATCATCAAGCGCGATCCGGACAATGCCATGGCGCTGAATGCGCTGGGCTACACCTTGTCCGACCGCACTACCCGTTACGCCGAAGCGAAAACGCTGATCGAGCAGGCGCATCAGATCAATCCGGAAGACCCGGCGGTTCTTGACAGCCTCGGCTGGGTGAACTACCGCCTGGGCAATCTGGACGACGCAGAGAAATACCTGCGCCAGGCGCTCGAGCGTTTCCCTGACCACGAAGTCGCCGCGCACCTGGGCGAAGTCCTCTGGGCCAAGGGCAATCAACGCGAAGCCAAACAAGTGTGGGGCAAGTTCCTCAAGGACCAGCCCGACAGCACCATTCTGCGCAGCACCATCAAGCGCCTGACCGGATCCGAGACTCTTTAACCCATGTTTTTGCGCCACCTTATTGTTTTCAGTTTCATCGCCCTGCTCGCCGGTTGCTCTGGTTTCGGCACTCGCGAATCCGTCGAGGGCCACGGCAGCCCGGCCCAGTGGGCGGCGAACAAACAGCAGCTCACCGGCCTCGACGGCTGGCAGATAGACGGCAAGATCGGCATTCGCGCACCGAAGGATTCCGGCAGCGGCACATTGTTCTGGCTGCAGCGTCAGGACTACTACGACATTCGCCTGTCCGGCCCGCTGGGTCGTGGCGCGGCACGCCTGACCGGGCGGCCGGGCAAAGTGTCACTGGAAGTCGCCAACCAGGGCCGCTACGAATCGCAATCGCCCGAAGCCTTGCTCGAAGAACAGCTTGGCTGGAAATTGCCGGTGTCGAATCTGGCCTGGTGGGTTCGTGGCCTGCCGGCTCCGGAGAGCAAAAGTCGCCTGAACCTGGACGCCGACAGCCGTTTGGCCAGTCTTGAGCAGGACGGCTGGAAAGTCGAATACACCGCCTACACCGAACAGAATGGTTATTGGCTGCCCGAACGCATCAAGCTGCACGGCACCGACCTCGACGTGACGCTGGTGATCAAGACCTGGCAACCGCGCAAGTTGGGGCAATAACGCATGACCGCTGCACGCCTGACCCTGCCCTCACCGGCCAAACTCAATTTGATGCTGCATATTCTCGGTCGCCGTGAAGACGGTTATCACGAACTGCAGACGCTGTTTCAGTTTCTTGATTACGGCGATGAAATCACTTTCGCCGTGCGCGATGACGGCGCGATCCAGTTGCACACCGAGTTCGCCGGCGTGCCCCACGACAGCAACCTGATCGTGCGCGCGGCGAAAATGCTGCAGCAACAATCCGCCTGCTCGCTTGGCATCGACATCTGGATCGACAAAGTCCTGCCCATGGGCGGCGGCATCGGCGGCGGCAGTTCGAACGCGGCGACGACTTTGCTTGGCCTCAACCATCTCTGGCAGTTGGGCTGGGATGAAGATCGCCTGGCGACGCTGGGCTTGTCACTGGGTGCCGACGTGCCGGTTTTCGTCCGTGGCCATGCGGCGTTTGCCGAGGGTGTCGGCGAGAAACTGACCCCGGTCGACCCCGAAGAACCGTGGTATCTGGTACTCGTGCCGCAAGTCTCTGTTAGTACGGCAGAAATTTTTTCCGATCCTTTGTTGACACGTAACACACCGCCCATTAAAGTGCGCCCCGTTCCCGAGGGAAACAGTCGAAATGACTGCTTGCCGGTGGTTGCAAGGCGTTATCCAGAGGTACGTAACGCATTGGATTTGTTAGGTAAATTTACCGAAGCAAAGCTCACCGGAACTGGAAGTTGTGTGTTTGGGGGCTTCCCAAGCAAAGCTGAAGCTGATAAAGTCTCGGCCCTTCTGACAGAGACCCTTACAGGGTTTGTAGCGAAAGGAAGCAACGTTTCGATGTTGCATCGCAAGCTACAAAGTCTGCTCTAAAGGAATCAAGTGCCCGGCACTTGAAAGCAACAGATACAGGGGCGTCGCCAAGCGGTAAGGCAGCAGGTTTTGATCCTGCCATGCGTTGGTTCGAATCCAGCCGCCCCTGCCATTTTCTCTACTCATCCAGGTTACCCTCAGCCTCTAGGTACTGCGCGTGTCCAAGATGATGGTCTTTACGGGGAATGCCAACCCCGATCTGGCTCGGCGTGTCGTACGTCAGCTGCATATCCCTCTCGGTGACATCTCTGTCGGCAAGTTTTCCGACGGCGAAATCACAGCCGAGATCAATGAAAACGTTCGCGGTAAAGACGTCTTCATTATTCAGCCGACCTGCGCTCCGACCAACGATAACCTGATGGAACTGGTAGTGATGGCTGACGCCTTCCGCCGCTCCTCGGCTACTCGTATCACTGCTGTTATTCCTTATTTTGGTTATGCCCGTCAGGATCGCCGTCCGCGTTCCGCACGTGTGGCCATCAGCGCGAAAGTCGTCGCTGACATGCTTACCGTAGTCGGCATCGACCGTGTTCTCACGGTTGATCTGCATGCTGACCAGATTCAGGGCTTCTTCGATATTCCGGTAGATAACATCTACGGCTCCCCGGTTCTGGTGGATGACATTGAAGATCAGCGCTTCGAAAACCTGATGATCGTGTCCCCGGACATTGGTGGCGTCGTGCGTGCACGGGCCGTTGCCAAATCCCTGGGCGTCGATCTCGGGATCATCGACAAACGCCGTGAGAAAGCCAATCACTCTGAAGTGATGCATATCATCGGTGATGTCGAAGGGCGTACCTGTATTCTCGTCGATGACATGGTCGATACCGCCGGCACCCTGTGCCACGCGGCCAAGGCCCTGAAAGAGCATGGCGCAGCCAAGGTCTTTGCCTACTGCACACACCCTGTGCTGTCGGGTCGGGCCATCGAGAATATCGAAAATTCCGTGCTGGACGAGCTGGTGGTCACTAACACCATCCCGCTGTCCGCTGCAGCACAAGCCTGTGCACGTATCCGTCAACTGGATATCGCACCGGTTGTTGCCGAAGCGGTTCGCCGCATCAGCAATGAAGAATCGATCAGCGCGATGTTCCGTTAAGGGCCCTGCCCTTCACGAAATGTCTCGTTGACGAAAAGCGCCCCGCCCCGGCATTCCTGTCGGGGCGGGGCTTTTTTGCCCATACCGTGTTCGGCGCTGGTCGCAAACGCCACTCGGTCATGGCTATTTTGGAGATACAAAATGAACGATTTTACTCTGAATGCTGAAGTGCGTTCCGACCTGGGGAAAGGTGCGAGCCGCCGCCTGCGTCGTCTCGCAAGCCTGGTTCCAGCTGTAGTTTACGGTGGCGACAAAGCCCCTGAATCCATCAGCATGCTGGCCAAGGAAGTTGCCAAACTGCTCGAAAACGAAGCGGCTTACAGCCACATCATCGAGCTGAACGTTGGTGGCACCAAGCAGAACGTCATCATCAAGGCTCTGCAGCGTCACCCGGCCAAAGGCCACGTGATGCACGCTGACTTCGTACGCGTTGTTGCCGGCCAGAAACTGACCGCCATCGTGCCTGTGCACTTTGTTGGCGAAGAAGCTCCGGTCAAGAAAGGCGGCGAAGTTTCGCACGTTATTGCCGAGATCGAAGTTTCCTGCCTGCCAAAAGATCTGCCTGAGTTCATCGAAGTCGACCTGTCGAAAGCAGAAATCGGCACCATCATTCACCTGTCGGACCTCAAAGCTCCTAAAGGTGTTGAGTTCGTTGCTCTGGCACACGGCGATGACAAGGCTGTTGCCAACGTCCACGCTCCACGTGTTGCTCCAGAAGCTACCGAAGAAGGCGCAGCAGAGTAATTCACTCTGTCATGCCTGAGTGAGCAAGTAACATCGCGGACTGGAACGTAGCGAGAAAGCGGGCGAGAACGCGGAGTTTACATCCATGGTAAATGAGCATTTTTCGTCCACTTTCGCCGTTTTCCCTGATCGCGGCGATGTTACTCACCACTCAAAGGAAGGGCCCCTATCGTGACTGCCATCAAACTGATCGTTGGCCTGGGAAATCCAGGCGCCGAATACGACCAGACCCGGCATAACGCAGGGGCCCTTTTTGTTGAGCGCATCGCCCACGCACAGAATGTGAATCTCGTGGCCGATCGCAAATATTTCGGCCTGACCGGGCGCTATTCGCATCAGGGTCAGGATGTTCGTCTGCTGATTCCCACCACTTACATGAACCGCAGCGGCCAGGCCGTGGCGGCACTCGCCGGTTTCTTCCGCATCCAGCCTGAAGAAATCCTCGTGGCGCATGACGAACTCGACCTGCCTCCGGGCGTTGCCAAGCTCAAGCAGGGCGGCGGCCATGGCGGTCACAACGGGTTGCGCGACATCATTGCGCAACTGGGCAATCAGAATACGTTCTACCGCCTGCGGCTTGGCATTGGCCACCCGGGCGTCGCCAGTATGGTTTCAAATTTCGTCCTGGGTCGTGCGCCACGCGCCGAACAGGAAAAACTCGATGCCAGCATCGACTTTGCCCTCGGCGTGCTGCCGGATATCCTCGCCGGGGAATGGAACCGCGCGATGAAAAACCTGCACAGCCAGAAGGCCTGACTTTTACCCGAGGGGAAACACCATGGGATTCAATTGCGGCATCGTCGGCCTGCCTAACGTCGGCAAGTCCACCCTGTTCAACGCCCTGACCAAATCCGGTATCGCGGCGGAGAACTTCCCCTTCTGCACCATCGAGCCGAACAGCGGCATCGTGCCGATGCCGGATCCGCGTCTGGAAGCTTTGGCGGCCATCGTCAATCCAAAACGCATCCTGCCGACCACCATGGAATTCGTCGACATCGCCGGCCTCGTTGCCGGTGCCTCGAAAGGTGAAGGCCTGGGCAACAAGTTCCTCGCCAACATCCGCGAGACTGACGCGATCGCTCACGTCGTGCGCTGCTTCGAAGACGACAACGTGATCCACGTGTCCAACAGCGTCGACCCGAAACGCGACATCGAAATCATCGACCTGGAACTGATCTTCGCCGACCTCGACAGCTGCGAGAAGCAACTGCAGAAAGTCGCGCGCAACGCCAAGGGTGGTGACAAGGACGCCGTGGTTCAGAAGGCTCTGCTCGAGCAACTGATCGCGCACTTCACCGAAGCCAAGCCGGCGCGCAGCCTGATGAAGAACATGAGCGCGGATGAAAAAGCCGTGATCAAGGGCTTCCACCTGCTGACCACCAAACCGGTCATGTACATCGCCAACGTCGCTGAAGACGGTTTCGAGAACAACCCGCACCTGGACGTGGTAAAGGCCATCGCCGAAGAAGAAGGCGCCATGGTCGTTCCGGTGTGCAACAAGATCGAAGCGGAAATCGCCGAGCTCGATGACGGCGAAGAGAAGGACATGTTCCTCGAGGCCCTGGGCCTGGAAGAGCCTGGCCTGAACCGCGTGATCCGCGCCGGCTACGAAATGCTCCACCTGCAGACCTACTTCACCGCCGGTGTCGAAGAAGTCCGCGCGTGGACCGTCAAGGTCGGCGCCACCGCACCACAGGCCGCTGGCGTGATTCACACCGACTTCGAAAAAGGCTTCATCCGCGCCGAAGTGATCGCCTACAACGACTTCATTCAGTACAAAGGCGAAGCCGGCGCCAAAGAAGCCGGCAAATGGCGCCTGGAAGGCAAGGATTACATCGTCAAGGACGGCGACGTGATGCACTTCCGCTTCAACGTCTAAGCAACAGCCGCACACGAAAAAGCCGCGTTTGATACGCGGCTTTTTTGTGCCTGAAATATTTTCCGCCACACCACTAATCCCCTGTAGGAGTGAGCCTGCTCGCGATAGCGGAGTGTCAGTCAATTCAACCGTAACTGACACACCACCATCGCGAGCAGGCTCACTCCTACAATGGGAAATGTGTGAATCAGTGCTTTTTGGTACGCGGCAAGAAGATCGCCAACACACCAAACAACGGCAGGAACGAGCACAGGAAATACACATACTCAATCCCGTGCACATCCGCCAGATGCCCGAGCAGCGCCGCGCCAATCCCGCCGAAACCGAACATCAGGCCGAAGAAAATCCCGGCAATCATCCCTACATTGCCCGGCACCAGTTCCTGCGCGTACACCACGATCGCCGAGAATGCCGAGGCCAGAATGAAGCCGATCACCACGCTGAGAATACTGGTCCAGAACAGATCGACATGCGGCAGGATCAGGGTGAAAGGCGCGACGCCGAGGATGGAAAACCAGATCACTGCCTTGCGCCCGATCTTGTCGCCAATCGGTCCGCCGAAGAACGTCCCCGCCGCCACTGCGCCCAGGAAGAGGAACAGGTGCAATTGCGAGCTGGCCACCGACAGGTCGAACTTCTCGATCAGGTAGAAGGTGAAGTAGCTGGTGAAGCTGGCCATGTAGAAATACTTGGAGAACACCAGCAGCCCCAGCACCACCAGCGCACTGGTCACCCTGCCCTTCGACAAGCCGTGCGTTGCCGCTTGACCGGCCTTGAGCTTGAACAGGTTCAGATGGTTGGCGTACCAACGGCTGATGCGGTACAGCACGAACAGCGCAAACACCGCGAACAGACCGAACCACGCCACATTGCCCTGGCCGAATGGAATGATGATCGCCGCCGCCAACAAAGGGCCGAACGCGGAACCGGCATTGCCGCCGACCTGGAACGTCGATTGCGCCAGACCAAAGCGCCCGCCCGAGGCCAGCCGCGCAACCCGCGAGGCTTCCGGGTGAAAGGTCGATGAGCCAATGCCAATCAGCGCCGCTGCCAGCAGAATCAATGGGAAGCTGCCGACCACCGACATCATCAGAATGCCGATCAAGGTACACACGGTGCCCGCCGGCAACAGCCACGGTTTCGGGTGTCGATCGGTGTGATAACCGACCCACGGCTGCAACAGCGACGCGGTCAATTGGAAGGTCAAGGTGATCAGGCCGACTTGGGTAAAACTCAGACCGTAGTTGGCTTTGAGCATCGGGTAGATCGACGGCAGTACCGACTGGATCAGGTCGTTGATCAAATGCGCCAGCGCCACCGCGCCAATGATGCGCATCACCAGTGGACTGCTTTGAGGAGCAGCGGTCGCCGAGGCAGCGGCGTTCTGAACGTTGCTGATAGCCATGGAAAATTCCGGACAGCAGATGGGTGCCCGCAGGCAGGTGCGTCAATGTGCCATTTTTCAGTGCGCCAGCGCTATCCCCTTAGCCAGCTAACTAAATGATTGACGACTGATCACCGTGTAGGAGCTGCCGAAGGCTGCGATCTTTTGATCTTGCTTTTAACAATCAAAGGCAAAAGATCGCAGCCTTCG
>NZ_QETJ01000019.1:0-56578 GCF_003105095.1 Pseudomonas sp. NDM
CTTGTAGGCGTGAGCCTGCTCGCGATGGCGGTGTATCAGTTGCGGATACCGGCGACTGGAATATAGCTATCGCGAGCAGGCTCACTCCTACAGAAGGATTTGTGCAGGAGTTCGAGAGGGGAATAGCCAAATTTCAGACACAAAAAACCCCGGTCTTTCGACCAGGGTCTTTGCTATCGATCCGATTCAGCCTGTGGCTGGTTTCGGCGCTTCAAGGCGTTCAGTGGTCCTTGAGGCAGATATGGCGCAGCGGACGGGACTCGAACCCGCGACCCCCGGCGTGACAGGCCGGTATTCTAACCGACTGAACTACCGCTGCGTATCGCTTTGAGCTTGCGCTCAAGTAACTCGTGTTGATCGCAGGCTTCGGTGCCTGGCAATCGCGAATCAGATAAATCTGACTCGTAAAATATGGCGCAGCGGACGGGACTCGAACCCGCGACCCCCGGCGTGACAGGCCGGTATTCTAACCGACTGAACTACCGCTGCGCGTCGGTGCAGGCACTTTCAGCCTACTCTCTTGCTTGCGCAAGCTTCTCGGGAGTGGTGGGTGATGACGGGATCGAACCGCCGACATTCTGCTTGTAAGGCAGACGCTCTCCCAGCTGAGCTAATCACCCGTTTGCATCTCCGAGGCCGCGAAATTTACGCAGGTGGCGAAGCTAAGTCAATAGCAGGATTGGAGTTTTTCTGAAAAAGACAAAATTGCTTCATTCCTGAAGAAGCCATCGACCCATAGACCGCATTCGCGAGCAGGCTCGCTCCCACAGGACGCGGCTTCGCTTGTTATTCGCTGTAGATCATCTTTTTCGTCATACCGCCATCGACGACGAATTCCTGCCCGGTGACAAACCCGGCATTGCGCGACAGCAGCCAAGCGACCATCGCCGCCACGTCCTCGACGGTTCCCACCCTGCCCGCCGGATGCTGAGCATGATCGGCGTCGGCCAATGGTTCGGCGCGACGCACCGAGGGATCACGCGCATCGATCCAGCCCGGGCTGACAGCATTCACACGAATTTCCGGCCCGAGGCTGATTGCCAGCGCATGGGTCAGCGCCAGCAACCCGCCCTTGCTTGCAGCGTAAGCCTCGGTATCCGGTTCCGACTGCGCGGCGCGGGTCGAGGCCAGATTGACGATCGAACCGTTGTGCGCACGCAGATAGGGCGCACAGTGCTTGGCGAGCAACATCGGCCCGCTCAGGTTCACCGCCAGCACCCGATTCCAATAGGCAAGATCAAGGCTTTCCAGGGTGATGTTGTGCGGATCGGCCACCGCTGCGTTGCAGACCAGCGCATCCAGGCGACCGAACTGCCCCAGCACCTCGGCCACGCCCAGCGCGACCTGATTTTCGTCTGCGACGTCCATGGCGATGAACCAGGCGTTCTCGCCGAGCACCTTCGCCACTTTCGAACCACGCGCCCGATCGAGATCGGTCAGCACCACCTGCCAGCCTTCGCTGATCAGCCAGGCGGCAATTCCGAGGCCGATGCCGCGCGCAGCGCCAGTGACCAGCGCCACGCGGCCATGGGTATTGGCCGCCGGTGTGGACAACTCGATCACAACGCCGCCAGACCGCGCGCCAGATCAGCTTGCAGGTCAGCCACATCCTCCAGACCGACCGCGACGCGGATAAGGCTGTCGCGAATGCCTGCCGCTTCACGCTCCTGGGGCGCCAGACGGCCGTGGGAGGTGGTGCTCGGATGGGTGATAGTGGTTTTGCTGTCGCCGAGGTTGGCAGTGATCGAAATCAACCGCGTGGAATCGATAAAGCGCCACGCGCCCTCTTTGCCGCCCTTGACCTCGAAGCTGACCACGGCACCGAAGCCCTTCTGCTGGCGCTGAGCCAACTCGTGCTGCGGATGGCTCTTGAGACCGGCGTAATGGACTTTCTCGATGCCGTCCTGCTGCTCCAGCCATTCGGCCAGCGCCTGGGCGTTGGCGCAGTGAGCTTTCATGCGCAGGTTCAGCGTCTCGAGACCCTTGAGGAAGATCCACGCGTTGAACGGGCTGAGGGTCGGCCCGGCGGTCCGCAGGAAACCGACCACTTCCTTCATCTGTTCGCCGCGACCGGCGACAACGCCGCCCATGCAACGGCCCTGACCGTCGATGAACTTGGTCGCCGAGTGCACGACAATGTCCGCGCCGAGCTTCAGCGGCTGTTGCAGCGCCGGGGTGCAGAAGCAATTGTCGACCACCAGTTGCGCGTCCTTGGCATGGGCGATTTCTGCCAGCGCGGCGATATCTACCAGCTCGGCCAACGGGTTGGACGGCGACTCGACGAAAAGCAGTCTGGTGTTGGATTTGATCGCCGCATCCCAGGCCGACAGATCGGCCAGCGGCACGTAATCAACTTCGACGCCGAAGCGCTTGAAATACTTTTCGAACAGACTGATGGTCGAGCCGAACACACTGCGCGACACCAGCACATGATCGCCAGCACTGCACAGACTCATCACCACCGCCATGATCGCGGCCATGCCGGTTGCCGTGGCGACGGCTTGCTCGGCGCCCTCCAGCGCGGCGATGCGCTCTTCGAACGCGCGCACGGTCGGGTTGGTGTAACGCGAATAAACGTTGCCCGGCACTTCGCCGGCAAACCGCGCCGCCGCATCGGCAGCGGTGCGGAACACGTAGCTGGAGGTGAAGAACATCGGATCACCGTGCTCGCCTTCCGGCGTGCGGTGCTGACCGGCACGGACGGCCAGGGTATCGAACGCTACGCCTTCGAGGTCGCTGTCCAGCCGACCGGCATCCCATTCCTGACTCATGCTGTCTCTCCTTGCTGTGTTCTCGAAAAAATGTCAGATACAAAACCGGCCCCTCAGGGCCGGTGGAAACTCAGTTGTTGTACAGATCGATGATCGCACTGACTGCCTGGGTCTTGACCTTCGAGGCATCGTTGCGCGCCTGTTCGATCTTGTCCAGGTAAGCCTCGTCGACATCACCGGTCACGTACTTGCCATCGAATACCGCGCAATCGAAGTTTTCGATCTTGATCTTGCCGCCGCCGACCGCTTCGATCAAGTCAGGCAAGTCCTGATAGATCAGCCAGTCGGCGCCGATGAGATCAGCCACGTCCTGGGTCGAACGGTTGTGCGCGATCAGTTCGTGAGCGCTCGGCATATCGATACCGTAGACGTTCGGGAAGCGCACCGCGGGTGCCGCCGAGCAGAAATAGACGTTCTTCGCACCGGCTTCGCGAGCCATCTGGATGATCTGCTTGCAGGTGGTGCCGCGTACGATCGAGTCGTCGACCAGCATCACGTTCTTGCCGCGGAACTCCAGCTCGATGGCATTGAGCTTCTGGCGTACCGATTTCTTGCGCGCAGCCTGGCCGGGCATGATGAAGGTACGACCGATGTAACGGTTCTTGACGAAGCCTTCACGGAACTTCACGCCCAGGTGATTGGCCAGTTCCAGCGCCGCGGTACGGCTGGTATCGGGAATCGGGATGACCACGTCGATGTCGTGCTCAGGACGCTCGCGCAGGATCTTTTCGGCGAGTTTCTCGCCCATGCGCAGACGCGCCTTGTACACCGATACGCCGTCGATGATCGAGTCCGGACGCGCCAGGTAGACGTGTTCGAAAATGCACGGGGTCAGCGACGGATTGGACGCGCACTGACGGGTGTGCAGTTTGCCGTCTTCGGTGATGTACACCGCTTCGCCCGGTGCGAGGTCGCGGATCAGGGTAAAACCGAGCACGTCCAGCGAAACGCTTTCCGAGGCAATCATGTACTCCACGCCTTCGTCAGTGTGACGCTGGCCGAACACGATTGGACGAATGCCGTGCGGGTCGCGGAAACCGACGATGCCGTAACCGGTGATCATCGCCACAACGGCGTAACCGCCGACGCAACGGTTGTGCACGTCGGTCACGGCGGCGAAAACGTCCTCTTCGGTCGGCTGCAGTTTGCCGCGCTGGGCCAGCTCGTGGGCGAACACGTTGAGCAGCACTTCCGAGTCGGAACTGGTGTTGACGTGACGCAGATCGGATTCGTAGATCTCTTTGGCCAACTGTTCAACGTTGGTCAGGTTACCGTTGTGCGCCAGGGTGATGCCGTACGGCGAGTTGACGTAGAACGGCTGGGCTTCGGCCGACGTCGAGCTGCCGGCAGTCGGGTAACGGACGTGGCCGATACCCATGTGGCCGACCAGACGCTGCATGTGACGCTGCTGGAACACGTCACGCACCAGGCCATTATCCTTGCGCAGGAACAACCGGCCATCATGGCTGGTCACGATACCGGCAGCGTCCTGGCCGCGGTGCTGGAGCACGGTTAGCGCGTCATACAGCGCCTGATTGACGTTCGACTTACCGACGATACCGACGATGCCACACATGCGACGCAACCCCTACTTAATGGATCTGAACTGAACAACACTCACTGAGGCGTTTTCGCCGTCGGCAAGAGCTGCTCCTTGAACGGAATCTCAGCGGGTACGCTGATTCCGCTGGCAAGCCACTGACTGCTCCACCCCAATATCAGGTTCTTGGACCAGTCGGCGACCAATAGAAACTTGGGCACGAGCTGTGATTCTTTCCACCACCCGTCCTGCTGTACCGGCCCCAGGCTCAACAGCCCGACCGCCACGACCACCAGCAACACGCCACGCGCTGCACCGAAGGCCATGCCGAGGAATCGATCGGTTCCGGACAACCCGGTGACGCGAACCAACTCGCCGATAAGATAATTGATCATTGCGCCCACGATCAGTGTGGCGACAAACATGATGGCACAGCCCGCGATCACGCGAGCCGATGGGGTTTCGATGTATCCGGCGAAGTACTCGGACAGTGAGCCACCAAACATCCAGGCAACCGCTCCTGCGATGATCCAGGTCAGCAGCGATAAAGCTTCTTTTACGAAGCCGCGGCTCAGACTGATCAAAGCGGAGATGGCGATGATTGCAACGATCGCCCAGTCAACCCAGGTAAATGGCACAGTGCAGCCTACAGACGGATAAGGCGGCGCATTTTAGCAGAGCGCATGGCTGTCGGTAAGCTGCGATTGTCAGTGGTTTTCAATCGAGGTGATAGATTTCAGCCACGTTCAGGCTGAAAACGGACAACGAAGCCTTTGAGGTTCTGCTGGCGACTCAGCAGATCGCGCAAGCGATCGGCTTCGGCACGCTCGATCAGCGGACCGACGAACACCCGATTCTTGCCATCAGCCGAACGGATATAGGCGTTGTAGCCCTGGCTGCGCAGGTTTTTCTGCAGGCTTTCGGCGCTGGCGCGGCTCGACAGACTGGCCAGCTGCACCGACCAGCTCACCGACAGACCGTTGGCATCGACGCGGCTCTGCGTGGTATCGGGCTTGCTCGTTGCCGAGGTGATCGGCTGGGCCGGCGCCGGGATCGGCTTGGCCACCGGTGGCGGCGTTGCCGGGCGGGCAATCTGCGCAGGGATGGTCGGTGCTGGCGCAGCCGGGGCTGCCGGAGCAGCCGGGGCGGCTTCTTCAGCGACTTCTTCGTCCGTCGGCACCGGCTCTTGCGGCAGGGCTTGCGGTTCAGGCACGGCGACCGGATCCATTTGCACTTGCGGCATCGTCGGAGCTTGCGGCGCCGCCGGGGCCTCGACCGTCACCTGACGCTGCTCGTCCTGGCGGGAAAACAGCATCGGCAGGAAGATCACCGCCAGCGCCACCAGCACCAGCGCGCCCACCATGCGCTGCTTGTACGCTTTATCCAGCAAAGCCATTTGCCGCTTCCTCCGTGGAGCGCCGGGCCAGCCATTCAAGGGCCTCGGCGACACAATAAAATGATCCGAACAACAGAATCTCGTCGTCACTGGTCGCTACCGCGCACTGGCCTTCCAGAGCAGCGGCGATGCTGTCGTAGGACGCGACCGCAGCGCCAAGGTTCTGCAGCGCTGCCTGCAACTCTGCGACCGGGCGCGCGCGTGGCGAATCCAGCGGCGCGACAGCCCAATGCGCGACACTAGCATTCAATTCGCCAACAACACCATCGAGATCCTTGTCAGCCAGCAGGCCGAACACCGCCAGGCGCTTGCCAACCGGCGGCCGTGCGGCCAGACGCCGCGCAAGGTATTCGGCGGCATGCGGGTTGTGACCGACGTCCAGCAACAGATTCAGACGCTTGCCATTCCACTCGAATGAACGACGATCAAGGCGTCCGACCACGCGCGTCGCCCGCAATGCAGCGACAATTTGTTCGGCATTCCATGGCAACCCCGTCAGCAGATAGGCTTGCAGCGCCAGCGCGGCGTTTTCCATCGGCAGATCAAGCAGTGGCAAGTCGCGCAGTTCGACCACTTGGCCCTGTGCATCGCTACCGCGCCACTGCCAATGCTGCTCGGTGATGCCGAGATCGAAATCGCGTCCACGCAGGAAAAACGGGCAAGCCAGCTCGCGGGCCTTATCCAGCAGTGGTTGCGGGGGATTCAGATCGCCACACAGGGCCGGTTTCCCTTGCCGGAAGATGCCGGCCTTTTCGAAAGCCACGGATTCGCGGGTATCGCCCAGATAATCGGCGTGATCGACGCCAATGCTGGTGACCAGTGCGATATCGGCATCGACTACATTGACGGTATCCAGACGTCCGCCCAGCCCCACCTCAAGCACCACAGCGTCAAGCGCGGACTGCTGGAACAGCCAGAACGCCGCCAGGGTGCCCATTTCGAAGTAGGTCAGAGAAGTGTCGCCGCGGCCAGCCTCGACCGCAGCAAAGGCTTCGCACAGCTGGGCGTCAGTGGCTTCGACGCCGTTGAGCTGCACCCGCTCGTTGTAACGCAGCAGGTGCGGAGAATTGTAGACCCCAACGCTCAGGCCCTGCGCGCGCAGCAACGAAGCCACGAACGCACAGGTCGAACCTTTGCCGTTGGTGCCGGTGACTGTAATCACCCGAGGTGCAGGCTGGCCCAGCCCCATGCGGGACGCGACCTGTTGCGAACGCTCCAGGCCCATGTCGATGGCCGACGGATGCAACTGCTCGAGGTAGGCGAGCCATTCACCAAGGGTGCGCTGGGTCATACGTTGGCAGGCACCGGCGGCACCACGATCGGCTCGATCGGCGCGGCAACGAACTTCGGCGTCGGCTTGCCGGTCATCTGCGCCAGCAGGTTACCCAGACGCGGGCGCAGCTCCTGACGGTGAATGATCATGTCGATCGCGCCGTGCTCCAGCAGGAATTCGCTGCGCTGGAAGCCTTCCGGCAGTTTCTCGCGCACGGTCTGCTCGATCACACGCGGGCCGGCGAAGCCGATCAGGGCCTTCGGCTCGCCAACGATGACATCGCCGAGCATCGCCAGACTGGCAGAAACACCGCCGTAGACCGGGTCGGTCAATACGGAGATGAACGGAATGCCTTCTTCACGCAGACGCGCCAGCACGGCCGAAGTCTTGGCCATCTGCATCAGCGAGATCAGCGCTTCCTGCATGCGCGCACCACCGGAAGCGGCGAAGCAGATCATCGGGCAGCGGTTTTCCAGGGCGTAGTTGGCAGCGCGAACGAAGCGCTCACCGACGATGGCGCCCATGGAACCGCCCATGAAGTTGAATTCGAATGCCGAAACCACCACCGGCATGCCCAGCAAGGTACCGCTGACCGAGATCAGCGCGTCTTTTTCGCCGGTCTGCTTCTGCGCGGCAACCAGACGATCCTTGTACTTCTTGCCGTCGCGGAATTTCAGGCGGTCAACCGGCTCCAGATCGGCGCCCAGTTCGTTGCGGCCTTCCGGATCGAGAAAAATGTCGATACGCGCACGTGCGCCGATGCGCATGTGATGGTTGCACTTGGGGCAAACGTCCAGGGTCTTTTCCAGCTCTGGACGGTACAACACCGCCTCGCAGGACGGGCATTTGTGCCACAGACCTTCAGGCACCGAGCTCTTCTTGACCTCCGAGCGCATGATCGAAGGGATCAGTTTGTCTACTAACCAGTTGCTCATGCTTTCTTTCTCCAGTACCGGCGGCCCGAACGCTCTGGTTCGCAGCCCCGCGTATGCCCTTGAGCTAAATTCATGTGTGTGGCGATGATTGGGGAACGGTCGCGGTCAGCGCGAAACATGACTCGCATACGATTCAGCAACCCTCAGCCGCGCCTGCTTTGTGCAAGTGCATTGATGGACGGCGGCAGACTGCCAGCCGTCACATCGACGATGTATTGCCGCGCACCGCGTTGATGAATGCGCGAATCTTGTGGTGATCCTTGATGCCTTTGCTCGCCTCTACCCCGCCGCTGACATCCACCGCGTAGGGCTTGACCCGTGCCACCGCGTCGGCAACGTTCTCCGGTGTCAGGCCACCGGCCAGAATCAGCGGTTTGCTCAGGCGTTGCGGAATCAGTGACCAGTCAAACGCCTCGCCGGTTCCACCGGGCACCCCTTCGACATAGGTGTCGAGCAGCACGCCACTGGCGCCGGGAAAGGCATCGCAGGCAGCAGCAATGTCATCACCCGCCTTGACCCGCAGCGCTTTGATGTACGGACGATGCCAGCCTTCGCACTCCTGCGCGCTTTCGTCGCCATGGAACTGCAGCAGATCCAGCGGCACCGCATCGAGGATTTCTCCGAGCTCGCAACGGCTGGCATTGACGAACAGCCCCACGGTGGTAACGAACGGCGGCAGTGCCTGGATGATCGCCCGCGCCTGCTGCACGTTCACCGCCCGCGGACTCTTGGCGTAAAACACCAGGCCGATCGCGTCGGCACCGGCTTCGACGGCGGCCAGCGCATCTTCGATGCGGGTAATGCCGCAGATCTTGCTGCGAACGGCTGACATGTCAGGAAAACCTCAAGGCAAAATCCGAAAACGTCCCGGATGGTAACAAAAGCGTTCGAGGGCGTCAGCCGTCAAGTTCGGAGAAACCCGTAAGGAAATGTGGACCGATAAAGCGCTCGGGCAACGGAAATTCGTCGTGATACTCGACCTGCACCAGATACAACCCGTAGGGATGCGCCGTGACCCCGCCGGAGCGACGCTCGCGACTTTCCAGCACTTCCTTCATCCACTCCACCGGACGCTCACCGGCACCGATGGTCATCAGCACACCGGCAATATTGCGCACCATGTGGTGCAGGAACGCATTGGCACGAATATCGAGCACGATCATCTTGCCGTGACGGGTTACGCGCAGGTGATGCATCTTCTTGATCGGCGACTTGGCCTGGCACTGACCAGCCCGGAACGCGCTGAAATCGTGGGTACCAATCAGGTACTGCGCGGCCTCGGCCATGCGTTCTACGTCGAGCGGACGGTGGTTCCAGGTGATTTCTTCGTTGAGGTGCGCCGGGCGAATCTGATCGTTGTAGATCACATAGCGATAACGCCGGGCGATGGCTTTGAAGCGGGCGTGAAAATGCGCGGGCATGACCCTCGCCCAACTGACGCTGATATCGTGGGGCAGATTGATGTTGGCACCCATGACCCAGGCTTTCAGCGAGCGATCAACCTGAGTGTCGAAGTGCACTACCTGGCCGCAGGCATGCACGCCAGCGTCGGTACGCCCGGCGCATTGCAGGGATACCGGCGAATCGGCGACTTTCGACAAGGCTTTTTCAAGCTCTTCCTGCACCGTCGCCACGCCGGTCAACTGCCGCTGCCAGCCGCTGTAGCGCGAGCCTTTGTACTCAACGCCCAGCGCGACGCGGTAAAAGCCGTCGGGCGCCATTTCGGCGACCGGGTTATCTATGTTTGCCAAGGTGGGACAGCCTGCTGATTTGCAAAGGCGGGCATTATAAGGCGGCGGGCCGGGGATGCCAGAGCTCTCTGTTGCCAGTTCGGCCCCAATCGCGAGCAGGCTCACTCCTACAAGGGGTACGCATTTCAACTGTAGGAGTGAGCCTGCTCGCGATAGCGATTTTCTGAACACCGCAGAAACGGGCACAAAAAAAAACGGCAGCCTCACCGGGCTGCCGTTTTTGTTTGTTGCTGAACTCAGACCAGGTTGGAAAGCATTTCCTTCGCCTCGCCCCGCTGCTTCTCGTCACCCTCGGTCAACACTTCGTTGAGGATGTCACGCGCACCGTCGGCGTCGCCCATGTCGATGTAAGCCTGGGCCAGATCGAGTTTGGTCGCCGCTTCGTCGGTACCGGCGAGGAAGTCGAAATCATCTTCGCCCAAGTCATCGCCCAACGCTGCGTCCGCTTCGGTAAAGGTCGGTTCGGCCATGCTTTGCGACAGGCGATCGAGCTCGGCATTGACGTCGTCCAGTTCGGCCGCGAACGCATCAGGCTCGGCGGCTGGATTGGTGTCCATTTCGTCGGCCAGTGACAGGTCGAAATCGGCTGGCAACTCCAGATCATCCTGCGGCACCTCAGCGACTGCCGGCGTCTCGACCGCAGGCAAATCTTTCACGCCCTCGTCCAGATCCAGCAGGAAGTCATCTTCAGCCAAAGTGGCAGGCGATGGTTCGGCGCCAAGATCCATGTCCAGATCGAAGTCCGACAGATCGTCGAGATTGTCTTTCATCTCGGTCTGCTCTTGCAGCACCGAGGCGAAGCTCAGATCGTCTTCAGCCGGGAACTCATCCAGCTCGACCGGCGCTTCTGGCTCAACCACTGGTGCAGGGTCGACCGGAGTGATGTTGTCGAGATCATCCAGGCTCAAATCGAACGCCGTGTCCAGATCGTCAGTCGCAGGCTCAGGCGTTTGCGGCTCGTCCTGCAACAGATCCTTGACGTATTGCGCATCCAGTTCGGCAGCAACGGCGGCCGCCGCCAGCCCACCGGCAGCGACCACGGCCATGGCCGGGAAGCGGCTTTTCAGTGCTTCGACCTTGGCGAAGTTATCGCCATTGGCCACCAGTTGACGCTCTTGCGCGACGAACGCATCGCGGTCGCCCTGCTGACCGTAGACTTCCATCAGTTTCAGGCGCAGATCGCTGCGTTCCGGCTCGAGGCTGACACCCTCTTCCAGCAGCGCGGCGGCCTGATTCAGGCGACCGGCATTGATGTGCGATTGCGCCTTGTCGAGCACGTCATCCGAGCGCTCGCCGGCCGGGGCCACCAGAGGCGCGGCGATCGGCGCAGCCATCACCACCGGAGTGACAACCGGTGCGGGCGTTGGCGCAGGTGCCGGAGCAGGCGTGTTGAGCTTGACGCTCGCCGCGGGAGTTTCCAGGCCAGAGAAGCTGCTTTCCGGCAAATCATGCTCGGCGGAAAACTCTTGTTCTTCAGCCAGGGCGCGGGCCATGCGCAGATGCTTTTCAGCTTCCTGCTGGGCTTTGCGACGGCGCGCCAGCAGCAACAACAGAAGCAGCAGAACCACCGCACCGCCGCCGATCAGGCCGAGCAGGATCGGATTGGTCAGCAGGTCGTTGAAGGCCTTGTCATCGTCAGCAGCAGCCGGTGTGGTTTCGACCACCGGTTCTACAACCGGCTCCACTGGCGTTTCCGCTGGCGGCGCAATCGCCGACTCCGGGGTGGGCGAAGTCGCTGCGGCGTCCGCCGGAGTCGCCGGGGGAGTCGCGGCCAGTTCGGCGGTAATCGCCGGCACCGGCGGCACAGCACCGTTGGCGCCAGCCGCTGCGCCCGGCGCGACACCGGTGCCATCAGCCTGCATCTTCGCCAATTGATTGTTCTTCAGCTCAATCAGCTTCTGCAGCTTGTCCAGCTGACTTTGCAGATCAGCCATGCGGCTTTTCAGTTCCTCGTTGTCACGACGGGTCGTGTCGAGGTTTTCCTGAGTGATCGCCAGTTTGTTGCTCAGCGCCTTGGCATCACCTGCCGGGCCTTTCGCGCCGGGCTTGGCGTTTTCCGCCGAGACCAGGCTCAGGTTGTCCTGGGTATTGGGCGCAGCCCCCGTGTTGCCACGGCCGCGATTGGTTGCGTCGAGTTGCTGCTGACCGGTGCCTGGCTTGGCCACGTAACGACGGCCCTGACGCCAGGCTTCGTTCTGCGCCGCCACTTCAGCGATGGCCGCAGACTGTGGCAGCGCCGTGCTTTGCACCGAGTCCGGCAGACGCAGCACCTGACCGGTTTTCAGACGGTTGATGTTGCCGTCGATAAAGGCATTCGGATTGAGTGCCTGAATCGCCAGCATGGTCTGCTGCACCGAGCCGCCATTGCGCGCCTTCGCGGCGATTTCCCACAGGGTGTCGCGCGGTGTGGTGGTGTATTGATTGCGATGGGTGGCGCCAGTGGTTGGTGCGGTGATGGTCTGCGACGGCGCCGGTTGCGCGGCAGCGTCAGCGGTCTGCGGCGAGAACTTCGACGGATCCAGCAGCACGCTGTAATCACGCAGCAAGCGGCCATTGGGCCACATCACTTGCACGAGGAACTTCACCATCGGTTCCGACAACGGTTGGCTCGAGGTGACGCGCAACACGCTTTTGCCGTTGGCGTTGAGCACCGGGGTGAAGGTCAGATCATTGAGAAACGCCTGGCGGTCGACGCCGGCCTTGGCGAAATCTTCGGGTGAAGCCAGGCTCGGCACCACCTCGGCGGCGGTGAGATCCTTGACGTCGAGCAGCTCGATTTCAGCCACCAACGGCTGGTTCAGGGTCGACTTCAGGGTCAGCTCCCCGAGCCCGAGGGCATGCGCCATACCGGAGGACAGCGCCGAGGCGGCCGCTATTGCTAACACCAGTTTGCGAACTTGAACCATAGCCTCATCCTTTGTTTGAACGTTCCTCGGCCAGCGAGAAGCTTTTGAATACCGCTGCCGTAAGGCATTGCGCGCGACGACGGAAGTCGCCGCGCGCGATCATTTCTGTGCTGCCCCGGAAAGTCCCGGAGAGTGACTCGTCATCGATCGCTTCGGGCAAGCATAGCGCGCACCTAGAATCAGTCGACAAATTGTTGCCAAGTATCTTTTACAGCAGGTCTTTTATCAACAACTCAGCCAGTTGCACGGCATTGAGCGCCGCGCCTTTGCGTACGTTATCTGACGTCAGCCAAAGATTTAGTTCCGCCGGGTCGTCGACGCCGCTGCGCACGCGCCCGACATAGACCACGTCCTGCCCCACTGCATCGCCGACAGCGGTCGGATAATCGCCGGCATCAACCAGCTCGATGCCCGGCGCAGCTTCGAGCGCTGCGTTGACCTTTTCCAGGTCAACAGCACTTGCTGACTGCAAGGTCACGCTAAAGCTATCGCCAAAAAACACCGGGGCTTGAACGCAAGTGGCAGAAATCTTCAATAAAGGTTTCGTCAGTACCTGCCGCAGCTCACGTACCAGACGTTTTTCCAGCAGCGTATGGCCCTGCGCATCCGGCGTGCCGACCTGGGCCAGCAGGTTGAACGCCATCTGCCGATCAAAGAACGTCGGCTCCAGCGGACGCATGTTCAGAAGCTCGGCGGTCTGCCGCGCGAGTTCGGTGACCGCCTCACGACCTTGCGCAGAAACCGCCAGATTGGCGGTGACGTTGACGTATTGCAGGTCGATCAGATCGAGCAGCGGCGCCAACACCACCGCAAGGGTCGTGGCCGACGGGCTCGGGCTGCTGACCTGGAATGGGCTTTTCAGACTGGCGAGGACTTCGGCATTGGCCTCCGGCACCACCTGCGGCGCCTGATCCGCCGGCAAGGCGCCGGACAGGTCGATCAACGAGCAACCGGCGGCGTGGGCGCGCGCCGCGTAGCTCAGGGACACCGCAGCGCCGGCGGCGAAGAACACCAGTCTGACCTTGCTGAAATCGAACTCGTCGACCTCACGCACGCGCACGTTCTTGTTGCGGAACAGCACCGAACTGCCAGCCGATTCACTGCTGGCCAACAGGTGCAGGTTGCCGACCGGAAAGTCGCGCTCTTCGAGAATCTGTACGAGGGTTTCGCCGACAGTACCAGTGGCGCCGATAACGGCGATATCGAAAGTCTGGGTCATGGAGCTACCTCTGGCAAAACGTGGGGAGCGGCACTTTACCGGCTGACTGCCATGCAGGCAATTCGGGGGTGCCTGTAACGCCTTCTTCGCGAGCAGGCTCGCTCCCACAGGGAGAATGCATTTCAAAGGTGGGAGCGAGCCTGCTCGCGGAGATGCCAGGCAAGGCACCGCATCTTCAGGCATAAAAAAACCCGCACCTCTTGCAAGGCGCGGGCTCTTTCATCGCCTCAAGCGATCAACGCTCCAGCAGAATCCGCAGCATGCGGCGCAGCGGTTCAGCCGCGCCCCACAGCAGCTGGTCGCCGACGGTGAAGGCACCAACGAATTGCGAACCCATGTTCAGCTTGCGCAGACGGCCGACCGGGACGTTCAGGGTGCCGGTGACCTTGGTCGGGCTCAGCTCCTGCATGCTGATCTCGCGCTGGTTCGGCACCAGTTTGACCCAAGGGTTGTGCTGGCTGATCAGCCCTTCGATGTCGGCGATCGGCACGTCTTTGTTCAGCTTGATGGTCAATGCCTGGCTATGGCAGCGCATGGCACCGATGCGCACGCAGATGCCGTCGACCGGGATCGGGCTCTTGAAGCGACCGAGGATCTTGTTGGTCTCGGCCTGGGCCTTCCATTCTTCGCGGCTCTGGCCGTTCGGCAGTTCCTTGTCGATCCACGGGATCAGGCTGCCGGCCAGCGGTACGCCGAAGTTTTCCGTCGGGTACGCATCACTGCGCATGGCTTCGGCCACGCGACGGTCGATGTCGAGAATCGCGCTGGCCGGGTCGGCCAGTTGATCGGCAACAGCGGCATGGGTCGCGCCCATCTGCTTGATCAGTTCACGCATGTTCTGCGCGCCGGCACCGGAGGCCGCCTGATAGGTCATGGCGCTCATCCACTCGACCAGACCGGCTTCGAACAGACCGCCCAGGCCCATCAGCATCAGGCTGACGGTGCAGTTGCCGCCGATGTAGTTCTTGGTACCCGCGTCCAGCTGCTGGTCAATGACCTTGCGGTTGACCGGGTCAAGAATGATCACCGCGTCATCGTTCATGCGCAGGCTCGACGCCGCATCGATCCAGTAACCCTGCCAGCCGGCTTCGCGCAGCTTGGGGAATACTTCGCTGGTGTAGTCGCCGCCCTGGCAGGTCAGGATCACGTCGAGGGTCTTCAGCTCGTCAATGCTGTAAGCGTCCTTGAGCGGAGCAATGTCCTTGCCCACGGACGGGCCTTGGCCACCGACATTGGACGTGGTGAAAAACACCGGCTCGATAAGATCGAAATCCTGCTCTTCCAGCATCCGCTGCATGAGCACGGAACCGACCATCCCGCGCCAACCGATCAGACCTACACGTTTCATCGCAACTACACCTTCTTGAAAAGTGGGCCGCTGCTTTGTATTGAATTTCGCAGCGGGCCCGAGAGATTACAGATTCCGCAGCGCGGCGACTACTGCGTCGCCCATTTCCTGCGTACCGACTTTGGTACAACCGGCGGAATGAATGTCGCCGGTGCGCAAGCCCTGATCGAGCACGACGCTGACGGCTTTTTCGATGGCATCGGCAGCATCGTGCAGATTGAAGCTGTAACGCAGCATCATCGACACCGACAGGATCGTCGCCAGCGGGTTGGCAATGCCTTTACCGGCAATGTCCGGGGCCGAACCGTGGCACGGCTCGTACATGCCCTTGTTGTTGGAATCCAGCGAAGCCGACGGCAGCATGCCGATCGAACCGGTGAGCATCGACGCTTCGTCGGAGAGGATATCGCCGAACAGGTTGTCGGTGACGATCACGTCGAACTGCTTCGGCGCACGCACCAGTTGCATGGCGGCGTTGTCGACGTACATGTGGCTCAGTTCGACTTCCGGGTAATCCTTTGCAACCTGCTCTACCACTTCACGCCACAACTGGCTGGACGCCAGGACGTTGGCCTTGTCCACCGAGCAGAGCTTCTTGCCACGGACCATGGCCATGTCGAAACCGACACGGGCGATGCGGCGGATTTCGCTTTCGCTGTACGGCAGCGTGTCGTAGGACTGACGCTCGCCGTTGTCCAGCGTACGGGTGCCACGCGGCGCGCCGAAGTAGATGCCGCCGGTCAGCTCACGGACGATGAGAATGTCCAGGCCGGCGACGATTTCCGGTTTCAGGCTCGACGCGTCGGCCAGTTGCGGATACAGGATTGCCGGGCGCAGGTTGCCGAACAGACCCAGTTGCGCACGGATTTTCAGCAGACCGCGCTCGGGGCGGATGTCACGCTCGATGGTGTCCCATTTCGGACCACCGACCGCGCCCAGCAGCACGGCATCGGCAGCACGGGCGCGATCGAGGGTTTCGTCGGCCAGCGGCACGCCGTGCTTGTCGATGGCCGCGCCACCGATGACGTCGTGGCTCAGCTCGAAGCCCAGGCTGTACTTGTCATTGGCCAGTTCCAGCACCTTGACCGCTTCGGCCATGATTTCCGGACCAATACCGTCACCCGGGAGAATCAAAATCTGCTTGCTCATGCTTTCCTCGTGTCTTCAAGCGGTGCGCCACTGAACGGCGCGCCCGGAAAAATGCTTATCGCTCAGCCATCAGTACGATCACATCGGTACTGAACGAGCCGTCGGCATCAATTTCAAAATATTCACGCACTTCGCTGCCCATCGACTGCTGCAACTGGCGAATCGCCGCGCGCAGCACTTCAGGCGTGCGCATGCGCTCGACCCAGCTGTTGTACTCCAGACGCAGGCGCTGGCGCGAGGTGCTGCGCACATGCAGACCGGCCTCGCTGACCTGGCGCAGCCACTCGGCAGCGGAGTAGTCGCGGACATGACTGGTATCGCGCAGTACTTCAACGCTTTGCAGGTAAGTGTCGAACAAGGGACTGCCCGGTGACAACACATCGACGAACGCCGCCACCCCGCCCGGCTTGAGCACCCGGCGCACCTCGCGCAGGGCCAGACCGAGGTCGCTCCAGTGATGCGCCGAATAGCGGCTGAACACAAAATCGAACTCGCCCTCGGCGAACGGCAAGCGCTCGGCAGCGCCATTGACCGTGACGATATTGCTCAAGCCGCGATCGACGGCAGCGCCGGCAACCACATCAAGCATTTGCTGCGACAGGTCGTAAGCCACAACCTCCTTGACCAGCGGTGCGACATGAAAACTGACATGCCCGGCGCCACAACCCAGATCCAGCACCCGTGCCGCGCCCTGCCCGGCCAGCTCGGCCTGCAGCAGTGCGAATTCACTGCCTTGGGCGTGAACGGCGCTGCTCAGGTAAGCGGCGGCCTGTTCGCCGAATTGTGTCTGGACGACCTGGGAGTGCTGGGTGGTGCTGGTCATGGGGACATCCTGTTCAATTTTGTGTTGCTTTGGAGGGCCCCATCGCGAGCAGGCTCACTCCTACAGGGGAACGCATTTCAAATGTAGGAGTGAGCCTGCTCGCGCTAGCGCCATTCGCCATACGCAAATCAGGCGTCGCGAAACAACCACGGCTGGCTAACCCGATGCTTCGCCTCGAACGTCGCAATCGCATCGCCGTCCTGCAGGGTCAGGCCGATATCGTCCAGACCATTGAGCAGGCAATGCTTGCGAAACGCGTCGATCTCGAAGCTGTAGATTTTGCCATCCGGGCGGGTCACGGTCTGCGCTTGCAGATCGATCCGCAATTGATAACCCGGCTCGGCTTCAACCTGCTTAAACAGTTCATCAACTTCTGCATCGCTGAGGATGATCGGCAGCAGGCCGTTCTTGAAACTGTTGTTGAAGAAGATGTCGGCATAACTGGGCGCGATGATGCTGCGAAAACCATACTCTTCCAGCGCCCACGGCGCGTGTTCACGGCTCGAACCGCAGCCGAAGTTCTCGCGGGCGAGCAGCACGCTGGCCCCCTGATAACGCTCGGCGTTGAGGACGAAATCCTTGTTCAACGGGCGCTTGGAGTTGTCCTGATACGGCTGGCCAACATCCAGATAACGCCACTCGTCGAACAGGTTCGGACCAAAACCGGTGCGCTTGATCGACTTCAAGAACTGCTTGGGAATGATCTGATCGGTATCGACGTTGGCACGATCCAGAGGCGCGACAAGACCAGTGTGCTGAGTAAATGCCTTCATCTTTACTGTGCTCCTTGGATCAATTCACGAACGTCGATGAAACGGCCGTTCACCGCTGCTGCCGCCGCCATGGCCGGGCTGACGAGGTGGGTACGGCCACCGGCGCCCTGACGGCCTTCGAAGTTGCGGTTGGAAGTCGAGGCGCAATGCTCGCCGGACTCCAAACGGTCCGGGTTCATCGCCAGGCACATCGAGCAACCCGGCTCGCGCCATTCGAAACCGGCCTCGAGGAAAATCTTGTCCAGCCCTTCGGCTTCGGCCTGCGCCTTGACCAGACCCGAGCCCGGCACGACGATCGCCTGCTTGATGGTCGAGGCGACCTTGCGACCCTTGGCGATGACCGCAGCCGCGCGCAAGTCTTCGATGCGCGAGTTGGTGCAGGAACCGATGAACACGCGATCAAGCTGAATGTCGGTGATCGCCTGATTGGCGGTCAAACCCATGTATTTCAGGGCGCGGACGATTGAGTCGCGCTTGACCAGATCCATTTCCTTCGCCGGGTCCGGCACGTTCTGATCAACAGCCAAAACCATTTCCGGGGAAGTGCCCCAGCTGACTTGCGGCTTGATCTGCGCGGCGTCCAACTCGACCACGGTGTCGAATTTGGCATCAACGTCGGAAACCAGATCTTTCCAGGCTTCGACGGCCATGTCCCACTGCTCGCCCTTCGGCGCGAATGGACGACCTTTGACGTAATCGATGGTCTTCTGATCCGCCGCCACCAGGCCGACACGGGCGCCGGCTTCGATGGACATGTTGCAGATGGTCATGCGGCCTTCGACGGACAGATCGCGGATCGCGCTGCCGGCAAATTCGATGGCATGGCCGTTACCGCCGGCGGTGCCGATCTTGCCGATCACGGCGAGGACGATGTCCTTGGCGGTCACGCCGAACGGCAGTTGGCCTTCGACGCGCACCAGCATGTTTTTCATTTTCTTCGCCACCAGGCATTGCGTGGCGAGCACGTGCTCGACCTCGGAAGTGCCGATGCCGTGGGCCAATGCACCGAATGCGCCATGGGTCGAGGTGTGCGAGTCGCCGCAGACCACGGTCATGCCCGGCAAGGTCGCGCCCTGCTCCGGGCTGATGACGTGGACGATGCCCTGGCGCACGTCGTTCATCTTGAACTCGACAATGCCGTATTCATCGCAGTTGTCGTCGAGGGTCTGTACCTGCAAACGCGAAACCTGGTCGGCAATGGCTTCGATGCCGCCCTTGCGCTCCGGGGTGGTCGGTACGTTGTGGTCCGGGGTGGCGATGTTGGCGTCGATGCGCCAAGGCTTGCGCCCGGCCAGACGCAGGCCTTCGAAGGCTTGCGGCGAAGTCACTTCGTGAATGATGTGACGATCGATATAGATCAGCGCCGAGCCATCGTCGCGCTGCTTGACCAAATGCGAATCCCAGAGCTTGTCGTAGAGCGTTTTGCCGGCCATCAGACGGTTCCTCATCAGCTTGTTTCTATGCCCTGGGCTTATCAATGACCCTTTGGCTTGTGAGGCCGATCCTATGGGGTTAGATTAAATAACTCAAATTCATATTTTTCATGCTTTGGATAACCAACTGGAATGCGACATGGACCTGGCTAACCTCAATGCGTTTATTGCCATCGCCGAGACCGGCAGCTTCTCCGGCGCAGGCGAACGCCTGCACCTGACCCAACCGGCGATCAGCAAGCGCATTGCCGGGCTTGAGCAGCAATTAAAGGTGCGCCTGTTCGATCGCCTGGGACGTGAAGTGGGCCTGACCGAGGCTGGCCGCGCCCTGCTGCCACGGGCTTATCAGATTCTCAATGTGCTCGACGACACCCGCCGCGCCCTGACCAACCTGACCGGGGAAGTCAGCGGTCGCCTGACCCTGGCCACCAGTCACCACATCGGCCTGCACCGCTTGCCTCCTCTATTAAGGGAGTTCACTCGCCGCTACCCACAGGTTGCGCTGGATATTCAGTTCCTCGATTCGGAAGTGGCCTACGAGGAAATTCTCCACGGCCGCGCGGAACTGGCGGTCATCACCCTGGCGCCGGAGCCGCACACCCTGGTCAAAGCCACGCCGGTGTGGGACGACCCGCTGGATTTCGTCGTGGCCCCGGAGCACTCGCTGATCAACAATGGCGCCGCCAGCCTGGCGGACATTGCCGGCCATCCGGCGGTTTTCCCCGGTGGCAATACGTTTACCCATCACATCGTCCAGCGTTTGTTCGAAGCCCAGGGCCTGACGCCGAACATCGCCATGAGCACCAACTACCTGGAAACCATCAAGATGATGGTCTCCATCGGCCTGGCCTGGAGCGTGCTGCCGCGCACCATGCTCGATGAGCAAGTGGCAAGCATCGCATTGCCGGGCATACAGCTCACTCGCCAGCTAGGCTATATCTTGCACACCGAACGGACGCTATCGAATGCAGCAAGAGCCTTCATGGCCCTGCTGGATGCACAAATCGATCGGCCAGGGACTCCGGCCTGACTTGTGCTAATCCTATAGAGCCGCCCCCTGTGCCTAACGCCACTCAGCTCAAGGCCCGCTGACAATGCCGAAATCTGTTGACCGAATTCCGCCGATGCCGCGAATCCAGGCTGTTGATCCGCGCCATTCCGAGCAGAGCTGGGAAAGCGCGCCGCAATTGCTCGCCGCGCTCAACGGCGCGCGGCTCGGTGCCTGGTATTGGGACATCGAGCGCGGGCAGATCAGCTGGTCGCGGGGCACTCAGGCATTGTTCGGGTTTGATCCACGGCAGCCATTACCCGCCGATCTGGAATACCTCGACCTGTTGCCGCCGGAAGACCGCGCGAAAACCGTGCGCGCCTTCCACGCGGTGATCGCCGGCGCCCCGCTGGAACAGGCGATGCATCACCGCATTCGCTGGCCCGACGGCAGTCTGCATTGGCTGGAAATCAGCGGCAGCCTGTTGCCGGACAAGAACGGCCGGCCCCGAATGATCGGGGTGATTCGCGAAATCACCCACCAACGCCAGCGCGAGCAGGCCCTGAGCAGCTCGGAGAAACGTTTCGCTACACTTTTCCACCTGTGCCCTAACATGGTTCTGCTGACCCGTCAGGAGGACGGTCTGATCAGCGAAGCCAATCAGTATTTCGAAAGCCTGTTCGGCTGGCCGGTGCAAAGCGCCATCGGCCGCACCACGCTGGAACTGGGCTTGTGGGTGCATCCCAAGCAACGTGCCGAACTGGTGAAAAAAACCAAGGCCAAGGGCGAACTGATCAGCATGGAAGTGCAGTTCCGCGCCAGCAACGGCCAAGTCCACGACGGCATCCTCAGCGCGCAGAAAGTCGAGCTCGAAGGCCAGCCCTATCTACTCAGCACGTTCCTCGACACCACCGAACGCAAAGCCGCCGAACTGGCCTTGAAGGACAGCCAGGAACGCCTCGACCTGGCGCTGGACTCGGCGCAACTCGGCACCTGGGACTGGCACATCCCCAGCGGCATGCTCTACGGCTCGGCGCGCGCCGCGCAATTGCACGGGCTGGAGCCGATTCCATTCCATGAATCATTCGAGGAGTTTTTCGAAGGGGTACCCGGTGAGGAACGCGACACCATGCGCGACGCCTACCGCAGTCTGCGCGAAGGCCCCGCCGGCAATTATCAACTGACCTATCGCGTGCAATTGCCCGACGGCAGCTCGCGCTATCTGGAAAGCCGCGCCCGCCTCTACCGCGACGACAACGGCGCGCCGCTGCGCATGGCCGGCACGCTGCTGGACATCACCGATCAGGTCGAGCGCGAACAGCGCCTGGTGGCTTCGGAAGAGAAATTCGCCACGCTGTTTCAGGTCAGCCCTGATCCGATCTGCGTCACGCGCCAGGAAACCGGGGAATTCATCGAGATCAACTCCAGCTTCAGCCAGACCTTTGGCTGGAGCGCCGCCGACGTCATCGGCCACACTGCCGAAGAAATCGGCCTATGGGACGCCTCGGCCAAAAGCCTGCAACGCATCGAACGGGTCATTCGCGAACAAGGCCTGAGCAACGTGGCGATTCTGGTTCAGCACAAGGACGGCCAGTCGCTGACCTGCGTGATTTCCAGTCGGCAGATCAGCGTCGGCGATCAGCCGTGCATCGTCACCACCCTGCGTGACATCACCCAACAACAGCGCTCGGAAGCGGCGCTGAAGGCCAGTGAAGAAAAGTTCGCCAAGGCATTTCACTCCAGCCCCGACGCCATCACCATCACCGAACGCGACACCGGGCGTTATCTGGAGGTCAACGACGGCTTCTGTCGCCTCACCGGCTACCGCGCCGACGAAGTGGTGGGCAAAACCGTTTATCAAGTAGGGATCTGGGCCGAAGAAAAACAGCGCTCGACGCTACTCGCCGAACTGCAGATCAAGGGCCGCGTGCATCATCAGGAAATGCTCGGGCGCAACAAGCGCGGCGAATTGCTCACGGTAGAGGTTTCGGTCGAACCGATCACCCTTAACGAAACCGCGTGCCTGCTGCTTACGGCGCGCGACGTCAGCCTGCTGAAGAACGCCGAAGCGCAGATCCGTCATTTGGCCTATCACGACCCGCTGACCAACCTGCCGAACCGCGCGCTGCTGATGGATCGCCTGAGTCAGCAGATCGCTCTGCTCAAGCGCCACAATCTGCGTGGCGCCTTGCTGTTTCTCGATCTCGATCACTTCAAACACATCAACGATTCCCTCGGCCACCCGGTCGGCGACACCGTGCTGAAAATCATCACCGCACGGCTCGAAGCCAGCGTGCGCATGGAAGACACCGTGGCGCGCCTCGGTGGCGACGAATTCGTGGTGTTGCTCAGCGGCCTCGAAGGTTCGCGCAGTGAAGTCAGCGAGCAAGTGCGCGCGCTGGCCGACACCATTCGCGAACTGCTCTCGGAGCCGATGTTCCTCGACGGCCAACGCCTGCAAGTGACGCCGAGCATCGGCGTGGCTTTGATTCCCGATCACGGTTCGACCCCGACCGACCTGCTCAAACGCGCCGACATCGCCCTGTACCGGGCCAAGGATTCCGGGCGCAACACCACGCAGATGTACCACAACACCATGCAGAAGGCGGCCAGCGAACGCCTGCGCATGGAGACCGACCTGCGTCTGGCGCTGTCCCGCGGCGAGTTCAACGTGCACTTCCAGCCGCAAGTCGATGCCCGCGACAACCGCATCATCGGCGCCGAAGCCCTGGTGCGCTGGAACCATCCCGAACTCGGCGCGCAATCGCCCACCGAGTTCATCAAGGTGCTGGAAGACAGCGGCCTGATCCTTGAAGTCGGCACCTGGATTCTCGATGAAGCCTGCAACGCCTTCAAACAACTGATCGCGCTGAAACTCGTCGACCCGTTCAACTTCAGCCTGTGCGTGAACATCAGCCCGCGGCAGTTCCGCCAGAACGATTTCGTCGAACGCATCGAACACAGCATGACCAGCCACGGCCTGCCGTGTTCGCTGCTGAAACTGGAAATCACCGAAGGCATCGTCATCCAGAATCTGGACGACACCATCAGCAAAATGCGCCGCTTGAAAAAACTTGGCGTGAGCTTCGCCATGGACGATTTCGGCACCGGTTATTCATCGCTGACGTACCTGAAACGCCTGCCGGTCGACACGCTGAAAATCGATCAGTCGTTCATCCGCGATGCGACCACCGACTCCAATGTCGCGGAGATCATTCGCGCAATTGTCGCGATGGCCCGCAGCCTCGAGCTGGAAGTCATTGCCGAAGGCGTGGAGACGTCGGCCCAACTGGCGTTTTTGCAGGGGCTGGACTGCCATTTGTATCAGGGCTATCTGCACAGCCGGCCGGTGGGGTTGGAGGATCTGAAAAAACTGCTCGAATAGCGGACACAAAAAAGGGCGCCATCACTGGCGCCCTTTTTGTTGCCCTGGGGTTATTGCAGGACAGGCTGCTGCGCTCCATTGATCGGGATGCGCTTGGCTTTCGCTTCTTCCGGGATCACACGGAGCAGGTCGATGCTCAGCAGACCGTTGCGCAGCGCAGCGTCCTTGATCTCGATGTGATCGGCCAGACGGAACGACAGCTTGAAGGCTCGCTGGGCGATGCCTTGATGCAAGAACGTGACGCTTTCGTCAGTGTCGCGCTTGCCGCCACTGATAGTCAGCACACCCTTCTCGACTTGCAGGTCCAGGTCTTCTTCCTGGAAACCGGCGGCCGCAACGACGATGCGGTATTGGTCATCACCGTGTTTTTCGACGTTGTAGGGTGGGTAGCTGCTGCCTGGCTCGTTACGCAGGGCGGTTTCGAACAGGTCGTTGAAACGATCGAAACCTACCGAGGAACGGAACAGTGGCGCGAGGGAAAATGCAGTACTCATGATTCAAATCTCCTGAAAACAATCAGCAAGGTTTTGTGTCTCCGCGACCCGAATTCGGCATCGCGTACCCCTTAGATAGGGACCGCTGTTTTGATTTCAAGAGATTATTTTCAGATTTTTTACGCGGCCTCGACGAGCGGCAATCCGAGCAAACGCGAGACGTGATCAGGCTCGGTTTCGCGGCGCAGAACGGTGAAAAGCTCGGCGGCTTCCGGGTAGTTGCGCGTCAGCATGGCCAGCCATTGCTTGAGGCGACCGGGCGATTGGCGCGCGGTCATCTGCGCTTTGGCCTGCAGCCAGAAGTCCTGAATCAGCGGCATCAGCTCGGCCCAGGTCATCTCGACGACTTCTTCGCCGGCGCGGGCGGCAGCGATCTGCCGCGCCAGATCCGGGCGAGAGACCAGACCACGACCGAGCATGATGTCTTCGACGCCACTGATTTCGCGGCAACGGCGCCAGTCTTCGACGCTCCAGATATCACCGTTGGCGAACACCGGCACTTTGACCACGTCTTGTACGCGCGGGATCCACTCCCAATGTGCCGGCGGTTTGTAGCCGTCCATTTTCGTCCGCGCATGTACGACGATGTGCTCCGCCCCGCCTTCGGCCAGCGCCGTGGCGCAGACCAGCGAACCGTCAGGACTGTCGAAACCCAGGCGCATTTTTGCCGTGACCGGGATGTGCGCCGGTACGGCACGACGCACGTGCTCGACGATCTGATTGAGCAGCTCCGGCTCTTTCAGCAGCACGGCACCGCCGCGGGATTTGTTGACGGTCTTGGCCGGGCAGCCGAAGTTGAGGTCGATCACTTCAGAACCGAGTTCGCAGGCCAGCGCGGCGTTTTCCGCCAGGCACACCGGATCGGAACCAAGCAACTGCACGCGCAGCGGCACGCCAGACGCGGTGCGGGCGCCGTTGAGCAGCTCGGGGCCGAACTTGTGGAAGTACGCCGGGGTGAGCAACTGGTCGTTGACCCGAATGAATTCGGTCACGCACCAATCGATGCCGCCAACGCGGGTCAGCACGTCGCGCAGGATGTCGTCGACCAACCCCTCCATGGGCGCCAGAGCAATTTGCATGGGGAAACACTACTTGAGGAAAAAACGTGCGGCAGTTTACTGGATTACGCGCAAAACCGCAGATCCCTTGTAGGAGTGAGCCTGCTCGCGATAGCGGTGTGCCAGGCGATGCATACGTGGCGGATACACCGCCATCGCGAGCAGGCTCACTCCTACAGGTTAGATTTGAGCAGATTCCGGGATATGGATCGCCGGGCCGTAACCTTCGATGAACTCGGCCGGCATCCGCTTGGGCTTGCCGGTCGACAGCTCGATGCAGACGAACGTGGTCTGCGCGCGCAACAGGGTGGCGTTGTCGCTGGGGCGTTTGAGCTGGAAATGCCGGGTCATTTTCAGGCGCTGATCCCAATCGACGATCCAGGTCGCCAGTTGCAGTTCATCACCCTCATAGGCCGCGGCCAGGTAATCGATTTCGTGGCGGACGACAGCCATCGCCCGATCCAGTCGCCGGTATTCGACCAGGTCCAGGCCGAGGCGCTGCGAGTGGCGCCAGGCGCAGCGTTCAAGCCAGGTCACGTACACGGCGTTATTGGCGTGCCCGAGCCCGTCAATGTCCTCGGCGCCTACTTGCAGATCAATGGTAAACGGCGTTTCCCGATCCCAGCCCATGCCCCACTCCCGGTCAAAGTTTTCAACCGGGGCAGTGTAACGGAGCTCAGGCCGATTGGCGCGCCTGAAGGCTGCGACCGGCGAGCAGTGATAACACGCCATCAATCACTCGAGGGTCGGCCAGCACCCGTTGATGACCACCACTCTCCAGGCGCAGCAGACGGCTGTCGAACCAGGCCTCGTGAATCAGTTGCGATTCCTTGACCGAGACGAAGTTGTCGTCCTCGGCGTGCACGATCAGGCCGGGCATATCCAGTTGATAGTGGGCAACGTCAAGCGTCGCGGCGCGCATGCCGACGTCCTGCTCGACCTGACGAATGAACGCCGAGCGCGCACGCGGCGGCATGCCGACCATGCGCGCGAATCCGCGCAGTACGCCGAGAATGCGCGACGGTGCGGCGATGCTGACCAGGGTTTCGGTGCGCAACCCCAATTGCACGGCGAGCATTGCGCTGGCGCCACCCATGGAGTGACCGATCACCGCTTGCAGCGGCGGCAACTCGGCAGCGGCTTCAAGCATGGCGCGGGCGAACAGCACCACGTTGGCTTCGCGCCCGGGCGAACGACCATGGGCCGGGCCGTCGAGTGCGACGACCGTGTAACCGGCGTCGACCAGCGCATTGATCAGCGAAGCGAACTGCGTGGGCCGCCCTTCCCAACCATGCATGAGCAACACCGTAGGGCCTTGCCCCCAACGCAGCGCCGACAGGCCGAAGCGCAAAGTGATGCGCTCGGAACTCGCCAGCAGCGGCAGCTCCCAGTCCCGCAGCGGAAGCGCGCGGGGCGTCATGAACGCCAGGCGCATTTTGCTCGCCACCAGTTTCGGTGCAAACCAGCCCAAGGTACCGTTAACGCCACGAACCCACTTCAACGCGTTCATCGCACTCTCCTCAGGCTTGTTGCCTTCAGGTCAACGCACCGCCGACTTGGCGGCGCGCAGCAATCGATCGGATAACTCTCCCGGACCCAGCGCTCTTGCCAGCGCAAGACCACCTACCATCAGCGCGACATCGGCCAGGGCCTTGTCGGTGTCTTCAGGACTGGCAGCCAGTTGCGCCACCATCAGCTCAAGATGCTCGTTCAGCGCAGTGCGGAACGATTCCGGCAAACGCCCCAGTTCGCCGATCGAGGCCGGAATCGGGCACGCCGCATCGCTGGAATCCCGGTGTTTGCGCGACAGGTAGAACGCAGCCACCAAGGCGCGACGTTCTTCGCCGGTCAGGTCGGCATCCATGTCGGCGATCAGATCGCGACGCCGGCCCAGCAGCTGCTTGAACGCTTCGAGCATCATTGCGTCCTTGCTTTCGAAGTGCGCATAGAAGCCACCGACGGTCAGGCCGGCTGCGCCCATCACTTCGCCCACGCTCGGGTCGGCCGGGCCACGCTGGATCAGTGCGGCGCTGGCAGCCTTGAGGATACGTTCGCGGGTTTGAGCTTTTTTATCGTTCATCGTTGCCTCCGAATATTACGACTAGAATATTATTCGCATAATAATATTCCGCAAGTCATGAATATGACCGCTGGTCTGAAGCACAGTGTAAGGAAAATGGAGAGTTGGCCAAACGCCAGACAAACAAAAGGGCCATTCAATAATTGAATGACCCTTATAAAATCCCGCAGAGCGGGTAATCGTGGCGTCCCCTAGGGGACTCGAACCCCTGTTACCGCCGTGAAAGGGCGGTGTCCTAGGCCACTAGACGAAGGGGACACAAACCCTTCTATACAACTGATCAGTGCTGAGAGCTGATCGATTCAAGGCCGGTGTGGCCAGACCTTGAACTGTAAAATTGGTGGAGCTAAGCGGGATCGAACCGCTGACCTCCTGCATGCCATGCAGGCGCTCTCCCAGCTGAGCTATAGCCCCGGATTTTTCGCCTCGCGGCGGAGTGATCTCTTGCAACATCACTTCTGTAAAACTGGCGTCCCCTAGGGGACTCGAACCCCTGTTACCGCCGTGAAAGGGCGGTGTCCTAGGCCACTAGACGAAGGGGACGCAAACCCTTCTATACAACCGATCAACGCTGAGTGTTGATCGCTTCAAGGCCGGTGTGGCCAGACCTCGAAGTGTAAATTGGTGGAGCTAGACGGGATCGAACCGTCGACCTCTTGCATGCCATGCAAGCGCTCTCCCAGCTGAGCTATAGCCCCTCATCGCTGAGGACGGGGCGAATCTTAAGGGCGTATCGAAAGCCTGTCAAACTTATTTTTGAAAAATTTCAAAATTTTTTGTCGGGATAACAATCACTTACCGCCCTCCCCCGTAAATTCGGGAGAAACGCCGAAGGCAGGATCAAAAGATCGCAGCCTTCGGCAGCTCCTACAGAGAAGCAAAAGCAATCAAGCGATGGCGCCCAGAAGCTTTTCCCACTCTTTGTTTTCTTTCTTCGACACGCCACCCAGCAGGTCAATCGCCTGGCGCAAGCGGAAACGGGTCAGGTCCGGGCCAAGGATTTCCATCGCATCAAGCACCGACACCGAACTGGCCTGCCCGGTGATCGCGGCAAACATCAGCGGCATCGCGTCGCGCAGTTTCAATTCGAGGGAATCCACCACCGCCTGAATCGTCGCGGTGATGTTGTCCTTCTCCCACTGACGCAGGCTTTCCAGCTTCCACAAGATCAGCTGCATCAACTGGCGAACCTGATCGCCGGAGAGCTTTTTCGATTCAAACAGCTTGGCATCCGGGTTAACGCCGCCGGCAAAGAAGAATCCCGCCAGCGGTGCGACCTGGCTGAAGGTTTCGACGCGCCCCTGCACGTGAGGCGCGATCTTCATCATGTATTCGGAATTGAACGCCCACTTCTGCACGCGGGCGGCAAACTCTTCCACCGGCAGATCGCGCAGCCACTGACCGTTGAGCCACGACAATTTCTCGATATCGAAGATCGGCCCGCCGAGGGAAACGCGCTTGAGATCGAAATTGTCGACCATTTCCTGCAGCGAGAACTTCTCGCGCTCGTCCGGCATCGACCAGCCCATGCGGCCGAGGTAGTTGAGCATGGCTTCGGGCATGAAGCCCATGCGCTCGTAGAACGTCACCGAGGTCGGGTTCTTGCGCTTGGACAGCTTGCTCTTGTCCGGGTTACGCAGCAGCGGCATGTAGCACAGCTCTGGTTGTTCCCAGCCGAAGTATTCATAAAGCAGGATCAGTTTTGGCGCCGATGGCAGCCATTCTTCGCCACGCAGGACGTGGGTGATGCCCATCAGATGGTCATCGACGACGTTGGCGAGGAAGTACGTCGGCAGGCCGTCGGTCTTCATCAGCACTTGCATGTCCATGCGATCCCACGGGATCTCGACGTCGCCACGGAGCATGTCCGGCACCACGCAGACGCCTTCGCTCGGCACTTTCATGCGGATCACGTGCGGTTCGCCAGCAGCCAGGCGCGCGGCGACTTCTTCTTTCGACAACAGCAGTGCGCGGCCGTCGTAGCGCGGGGTTTCGCCGCGAGCCATTTGCTCGGCGCGCATCTGATCGAGTTCTTCAGCGGTGCAGAAGCACGGGAACGCATGGCCCATGTCGACCAGTTGCTGGCAATACTTCTGATAGATATCGCCGCGCTCGCTCTGCCGGTATGGGCCGTGCGGGCCGCCGACATCCGGGCCTTCGCTCCAGTCGATGCCAAGCCAGCGCAGGGCGTCGAAGATCTGCTGTTCGGACTCGCGGGTCGAGCGCAACTGATCGGTGTCTTCGATGCGCAGGATGAATTCACCGCCGTGCTGCTTGGCAAAGCAGTAGTTGAACAATGCGATGTAAGCGGTACCTACGTGGGGGTCCCCGGTAGGCGATGGCGCGATGCGAGTGCGGACGGTGGTCATGGCATGTCTCGAAAAAATGAAGAGCAGAACAATCAAGCGGCGAATGGTAACAGGCGACACCGGCCCCGCTCCAGCGGGCAGGGTATTTAAGCCAGATGCCCCAAGGCCTTGCGATTGTGTGAAGGCCATTCGCGAGCAGGCTCGCTCCCACAGGGACAGGCAATTGCTCTGTGGGAGCGAGCGTGCTCGCGAAGAGGCCGGTCAGGCGATGAAAATCAAACGGTGAGCAATCGTTCGCGCAGTTTGGCAATCTCGTCGCGCATCTGCGCCGCCGCTTCGAACTCCAGATCCCGCGCCAACTGATACATCTTCTCTTCCAGTGCGCGGATGCGTTTGGTGATTTCGCTGGGCGAGCGCAGTTCGGCTTCGTACTTGGCGTTCTCTTCGGCGGCCTTGGCCATGCCTTTGCGCTTCTTGCTGCGCGAGCCCGGTACCGTGGCGCCTTCCATGATGTCGGCGACGTCCTTGAACACGCCTTTCGGAGTAATGCCGTTTTCCAGGTTGAAGGCGATCTGCTTCTCACGACGACGCTCGGTCTCGCCAATCGCCCGCTCCATCGACCCGGTCATGCGATCAGCGTAGAGAATCGCCCGGCCATTGAGGTTACGCGCCGCGCGGCCGATGGTCTGGATCAGCGAGCGCTCGGAACGCAGGAAGCCTTCCTTGTCGGCATCGAGAATCGCTACCAGCGACACTTCCGGCATGTCGAGGCCTTCACGTAGCAGGTTGATGCCGACCAGCACATCGAACACGCCAAGGCGCAAATCGCGGATGATCTCGACGCGTTCGACAGTGTCGATGTCCGAGTGCAGGTAACGCACGCGCACGCCGTGGTCGGCGAGGTAATCAGTCAAGTCTTCGGCCATGCGCTTGGTCAGCGTGGTGACCAGCACGCGCTCTTCGATCGCCACACGCTTGGTAATTTCCGAGAGCAAGTCGTCGACCTGGGTCAGCGCCGGCCGCACTTCAACCTGCGGGTCGACCAGACCGGTCGGCCGTACCACCTGCTCGACCACGCGCCCGGCGTGCTCGGCTTCGTAGTTGCCGGGGGTTGCGGATACGAAAATGGTTTGCGGGCTGACCCCTTCCCACTCGTCGAAACGCATTGGCCGGTTGTCCAGCGCCGATGGCAGGCGGAAACCGTACTCGACCAGGGTTTCCTTGCGCGAACGGTCGCCCTTATACATCGCGCCAACCTGCGGCACGCTGACGTGAGATTCGTCGATTACCAACAGCGCGTCGGCGGGCAAGTAGTCGTAAAGCGTGGGTGGCGCCGCGCCGGATGGCCGCCCGGACAGGTAGCGCGAGTAGTTCTCGATGCCGTTGCAGTAACCCAGTTCGAGAATCATCTCGAGGTCGAAACGGGTACGCTGCTCCAGGCGCTGGGCCTCTACCAATTTGTTGTTGCTGCGCAGGTATTCGAGACGCTCCTGCAGTTCGACCTTGATGCCTTCGATGGCGTCGAGCAGGGTTTCACGAGGTGTCACGTAGTGACTCTTCGGATAAAAGGTGAAGCGCGGCATCTTGCGAATGACTTCGCCGGTCAGCGGATCGAACGCGGAAATGCTCTCGACCTCGTCATCGAACAGCTCGATGCGGATCGCTTCCAGATCGGATTCCGCCGGGAAGATATCGATGACGTCGCCACGCACGCGGAACGTCGCCCGGGCGAAATCCATGTCGTTGCGGGTGTATTGCAGATCCGCCAGGCGCCGCAGCAGCGCACGCTGATCGAGCTTGTCGCCACGATCAACGTGCAAGACCATTTTCAGATACGTCTCCGGGCTGCCCAGACCGTAGATGCACGACACCGTGGTGACGATGATCGCGTCCTTGCGCTCCAGCAACGCTTTGGTCGCGGACAGCCGCATCTGCTCGATGTGGTCGTTGATCGACGCATCCTTCTCGATGAAGGTGTCGGACGACGGCACATACGCTTCGGGCTGATAGTAGTCGTAGTAGGAAACGAAATATTCCACCGCGTTGTTCGGGAAGAACGCCTTGAACTCCCCGTACAGCTGCGCGGCCAGGGTCTTGTTCGGCGCCAGCACCAGCGTCGGACGCTGTACCTGTGAGATGACGTTGGCGATGCTGAAGGTCTTGCCCGAGCCGGTCACACCGAGCAGTGTCTGGTGCGCCAGCCCGGCATCAATGCCCTCAACCAACTGGCGAATGGCTTCCGGCTGATCGCCGGCAGGCTCGAAGCGGGTGACTAGCTGGAATTCCGACATACACACCTCTGGAATCGTGGCGTTCCGCGTCAGACGGAGCACCACGAGGACGACCGCAAACGACCGATGTCGCGCAAGAAAAAACCTGGATTGTGCTTAATGTGGTGGCGATTGCCTGACCTTTCAAGGCAAACGTCCTACATCCGGTAAAGACTCTGACAAAGTCAATCGACTAACGGTCAAGAAATAATCGGAAAAACTTACCGCAAAAGCCGATTCGCCTGTCGCCATCGCGCGGTGATGGCCTCTATACTAGCTCCCCGTTTGTGCACCGCTCTAGTGCATTCGGCTGGAGCGCGACACGTCCCTCCACTCTCCATTCAGAGCCGCCGTAATAATGAGCCTGTTCTCCGCTGTCGAAATGGCACCCCGCGATCCAATCCTGGGCCTCAACGAAGCATTCAACGCCGATACCCGGACCACCAAGGTCAACCTGGGCGTGGGCGTGTACTGCAACGAAGAGGGGCGAATTCCACTGCTGCGCGCGGTGATCGAAGCCGAGACGATTCGCGTCGCTCAACACGCTTCGCGCGGTTACCTGCCGATCGATGGCATCGCTGCCTACGACCAGGCCGTGCAAAAACTGCTGTTCGGCAACGACTCGCCGCTGATCAGCTCCGGTCGCGTCATCACGACCCAGGCGGTCGGCGGGACTGGCGCACTGAAAATCGGTGCCGACTTCCTCAAGCAACTGCTGCCAAACGCTGTCGTGGCGATCAGCGATCCAAGCTGGGAAAACCACCGCGCGCTGTTCGAAACCGCTGGTTTCCCGGTGCAGAACTACCGTTATTACGACGCTGCCACCCACGACGTAAATCGTGCCGGCATGCTCGACGACCTCAACGCCCTGCCGAACGGCTCGATCGTTGTCCTGCACGCTTGCTGCCACAACCCGACCGGCGTCGACCTGACCCCAACGGACTGGAAAAACGTGCTGGACGTGGTCAAGGCCAAGGGACACGTACCGTTCCTCGATATGGCTTACCAAGGTTTCGGCGACGGCATCGATGAAGACGCCGGCGCTGTGCGCCTGTTCGCCGAATCCGGTCTGACCTTCTTCGTCTCGAGCTCGTTCTCCAAGTCGTTCTCGCTGTACGGCGAACGTGTTGGCGCACTGTCAATCATCAGCGAATCGAAAGAAGAAAGCGCGCGCGTGCTGTCGCAGGTCAAACGCGTGATCCGCACCAACTACTCCAACCCGCCGACCCACGGCGCCAGCATCGTTGCGGCTGTACTGAACAGTCCGGAACTGCGTGCACAGTGGGAAGCTGAACTCGCGGAGATGCGTCTGCGCATTCGCGGCATGCGCGAGCAGATGGTTGCCCTGCTGGCAGAGAAAGCCCCGGGCCGCGATTTCAGCTTCGTCGGTCGTCAGCGCGGCATGTTCTCCTACTCCGGCCTGACCACCGAACAGGTGCATCGCCTGCGTAACGAGTTCGGCATCTACGCCCTGGACACTGGCCGCATCTGCGTGGCCGCACTGAACCAGAGCAACATCAAGGCTGTGACGGACGCGATCGTGCAGGTCATCTGATTTCGCCGCGTGATCAAAAAACGGGAAGCCTTGAACGGCTTCCCGTTTTTATTTGTCCCGGAAAGATGTCCACACCCTCTAGACTGCACACAAATCAGAACCGTAGGAGCTCGTAGGAGCTGACGAGTGAAACGAGGCTGCGATCTTTTGATCTTGTTTTTTAAGATCAAGATCAAGATCAAAAGATCGCAGCGTTCCGCAGCTCCTACCGGTTTTGCGTACACCCAAGAATTTTGAGAGAAGCCACATGAAAAACGACAACCTGCGCGCCGACCGTGACGATCTGGATGATTTCATCCCGCGCGCCCCGGCCAAGCGTGAGAAGAGCCTGGTGCTGCAAGTGGCCACCGGGGTATTCCTCGGCGGCCTGGCCCTGTGGCTGGTGCAACTGGCGGCGACGGCAGCCTATGCCAAGCTGATGCTCGGCACGATCACCTTCGGCAGTTAAGCCAGTTCGGCCGAGCGCTGAGCGGCGGCGTCGTCGTAAATCACATACAGGGATTCGGCGATCTGGCTCTTGATGGCCTTGCTGCTTTCGAGGCCGAGCACGAAACCCTCGGCCTTGCCGCCGGCACGATTCAATTCTTCGGCGGTGCTGGCGCCGGTGATGGCATCGAAAAGTTTCTCGGCGTGCGGGCCGATGCCTTTGGGCAGGCTGATCTGTGCGGTACTCATGCGAGCACCTCGGTGTTGCGAGTGATTTCAATCATTGGCGCGTACCTTTGCGGCGAATGGCCGGCAGCGCGTGTGACCACTTCCGGGCTGCCATGGTAGACCTCTGAGGCCATTCTGGTAACCGCCAATCGCTGACAAAACACCGTCTGTCCAGGCGAAACGCAAAAAACGCCAGGCGACGCTTGACTTCTCTTTTTGAATCAGTAACATACGCACCAATTCCGCAATAGCTCAGTTGGTAGAGCAAGTGACTGTTAATCACTGGGTCCCTGGTTCGAGTCCAGGTTGTGGAGCCAAATAGCAAAGCCCCTGAATCGCAAGGTTCAGGGGCTTTTTTGTGGGCGCCTGAAAAGATCAAAAGATCGCAGCCTTCGGCGGCTCCTGCAAAGAAACGCTGATCCCGATGTAGGAGCTGCCGAAGGCCGCGATCTTTTAATCTGCAAACGAAAAGGCCGATCTGTACAACCAGATCGGCCCTTCTATATTCAGCAGCAGTCAGACATGTTCGCTGCTTTTCACCTGCACCTTCGGCGCGCCATGCCCATGGTCGTGGTCATCTGGCTCGATCACCGGTACCTCCTTGCCATCGCAATCATGCAGCTTGCCGTCGCTGAAGTAGTCGCCTTCGCGCAGCGCGGCCAGATCGCGATAACGCAGGGTGCGCTCTTCCGCTGCGGCAAACACCGACTGCTGATCCGAGTTGCCAGCCGTAAAGTGGTTGAACGCCAGGTTGAGCAGGATCGCCATGATTGCCGACGAGCTGATGCCCGAATGGAAAATCGTCGCGAACCAGCTCGGGAAATGATCGTAGAAGTTCGGCGCGGCGATCGGGATCATGCCGAAACCTATCGAGGTGGCAACGATGATCAGGTTTACGTTGTTGCGGTAATCCACCTTCGACAACGTGCGGATGCCGCTCGCGGCCACGGTGCCGAACAGCACGATTCCCGCGCCGCCGAGTACCGACGTCGGCACAGCGGCAATCACCCGGCCCATGAACGGCAGCAGGCCGAGGACCACCAGGAACACGCCGCCGGTGGCGACCACGAAACGGCTCTTGATCCCGGTCACCGCCACCAGCCCGACGTTCTGCGCGAAAGCACTTTGCGTGAACGAACCGAAGATCGGCGCAAACATGCTCGACAGCATGTCGGCACGCAGGCCGTTGCCCAAGCGTTTCGAGTCGACCTTGGTGCCGATGATTTCACCCACGGCGAGGATGTCCGCCGAGGTCTCCACCAGGGTCACCATGACCACAATGCACATCGACAGAATCGCGGCGAAATGGAAGGTTGGCATGCCGAAGTGGAACGGCGTCGGGAAGCCGAACATCGGGCCGGTGGTGACACTGGAGAAATCCGCCATGCCGAGGAACACCGCCAGCACCGTGCCGATGACCATGGCCAGGAGGATCGACAACCGCGAAATGGTCGAACTGCCGACCTTGCTCAGCAGCAACACCAGCACCAGCGTTACCGCCGCCAGGCCGATGTTCTGCATGCTGCCGAAGTCCGGCGCGTGGCTGTTGCCACCCATTGCCCAGCGTGCGGCAACGGGCATCAGCGTCAGGCCGATGGTGGTGATCACGATGCCGGTGACCAGCGGCGGGAAAAACTTGGTGATACGCGAGAACACGGGCGTGATCAGCAAGCCGATCAACGAGGCGGCAATCACCGCGCCCAGCACCGATTGGAAACCGCCCTCCCCGCCGCTGCTGACAATCGCGACCATGGTCGCCACGCCGGAGAACGACACGCCCTGAACCAGCGGCAGCTGACAGCCAAAAAACGGTAGACCCAGGGTTTGCAGCAATGTCGCCAGCCCCCCCGCAAACAATGAAGCAGCAATCAACAGACCAATGTCCGCCGGCGACAGACCGGCCGCCTGGCCAATGATCAGTGGCACCGCAACGATACCGCCGTACATGGTCAGAACATGTTGCAGGCCGTAAGCCATATTCGCGCCGACCCCGAGGTTTTCGTCCTCGGGCCGTTGGTGTGAAACATGGGGCGTTTTCATGGTGGGGGGTTCCCTGGTTTTTGTTATGCGCACACTGTATTCAATCATCAGGACAAATGTCCATAGAGTTGTATACAACTTATCGGTCACATAATGGTTAGGTAGCCACCCAAGCTTCTGGCCCGCGGCTTTCGCGCCCACAAACCCGGCAACACATCCACGCTGCGTTCGCGCCAGTGCCCACTAGGCTGAAGTGTTCACGGCGACCGACGGTAAAGTCGCGCTCTTTTTTATGCATATAATGTATGCATAGTGAAATCAGTGGGATTTATTAACGACGGGAGTTAAGGAGGCTTGACCGATGAAAGACGAATATGACTTTTCTGCAGGCAAACGCGGCGCAGTAGCGCCGAGCAAGGGCAAGACGCGCATCACCATCATGCTTGATGACGCGGTGATCGAAGCGGCGCGCACCGCCGCAGAAACCGAAGGCTTTGGCTACCAGACTGTGATCAACAATACCCTTCGCCATGCTCTGCTTGATGGCGCACGCCAGCCGGAGCGCGCTGACGATTCAGGTTTGACGGGGCAATTCAAGAAAGGCATCACCGCTACCGATCTCAAGAGTCTCGAGCGAAAGCTCTCGGCAGCCATCGGCGAAATCCGTCGCGTGCTGGAGCCTGACGTGAAGCCCTAGACCGGTACTGGCGCGATTACCCGAGCCAGCGCTTGTCGCACGCCGGGTGATTCAGGCACCTGAAGATCAAACTCATGCCGCAGCAACCCCATCAACTCGTCGACGTCCGCCACTTCGCGCCGCTGACTTTCTGCCCCCATCGGGTGAATGGCAAAACTGCCGTTGTTCAGGGTCTTGCGCCAGCCATCGCCGGTACGCGCGACCATCAGGCGCTGGGCGAAAGGTGATTCTGGATGGGTCGAGACGTACCAGTTGCCGACGGTGTAATCGATGTCTTCCTGGCGTTGCAGATCAAACAGGTACATCGGTCGCCACTCTCCTGCCACCTTGGCGCGCAGCAAGTAGCCATCGGTCTGCTTGTCGATGCGGTAGGGTTCGTGCGCAGTGGATTGCTCATCTTCGCTGTCGAGCAGCAGCGGTGCCGTTGGCACCATGCCGCCGAAGCCGACGTCGGCGATATAGCGAGTGTCGTCGATGGTGACCAGGCTCAAGCGATGCGTGCGCGGCGTCCAACTGCCTTCCGGTTGATTCATCACCACGCGACCGCTGATGCCGCGCGCTTCAAAACCCAGTTCAAGCAGCAGCGCATAGAACAAATGGTTGAGCTCATAACAGTAGCCGCCCCGTCCTCGCCGTAGCACCTTGTCTTCGATAGAGACCAGGTCGATCAACACCGGCACTCCGCTGATGGTTGCCAGATTTTCGAAAACAAACTCAGCGGTATGGCGCAGCTGCAATTGACGCAACGTGTCCAGCGTCGGCGGCGGCGCTGTGTCGAATCCCAGGCGTTGCAAGTACAGATTGGTATCGGTCAGCCGTGGCGCACTCATTGCTCAGTCCTTATGCATGGGGCCGCAGAACACTGCGTGAATGTTGCCCTGTATACGGGATCAAGCACGGCTTGCGACAATTGATTTCGCCAATCGCCCGCTCAGCGCTTTTTCCGCGAGCCAATACGAATCCAGGTCGGTGCATGGTCACTGGCGTGCGGCTCATTGCGCACCCAGGCGTCGACGCCGGCGTCATGCAGATACGGAGCCAATGCCGGGTTGAGCAGCAAGTGATCGATGCGCAGGCCGGAGTTGGTTTGCCAATGATTGCGGAAGTAATCCCAGAAGGTGTAGATGCGTTCTTCGGGATACACGTGGCGCAGGGAATCGGTCCATCCCTGATCCAGCAGCCGCTGGTAGCACTCGCGGCTTTCCGGTTGCAACAAGGCATCCTTGAGCCACGAGCGGGTGTTGTAGATGTCCATGTCGGTGGGCACGACATTGAAGTCACCGGCCAGCACCACCGGATGATCGCTGCTCTGCAAGTCTTTGGCGTAACTGATCAGGCGTTCGAACCAGGCCAGTTTGTAATCGAATTTCGGCCCCGGCTGCGGGTTGCCATTGGGCAGATACAGGCAACCGACCAACACACCATGCACCGCTGCTTCGATATAGCGGCTGTGGGTGTCATCGGGATCGCCGGGCAAACCACGCCGACTTTCCAGCGGCTGCGCATCCCGCGCCAGAATCGCCACGCCATTCCATGATGCCTGGCCCTGCCAGATCGCACCGTAACCGGCCGCTTCCAGTTCTGCGGCGGGAAACGCGCTGTCCACCGATTTCAGTTCTTGCAGACAGGCGATGTCCGGCTGCTCGCGCTCGAGCCATTCCAGCAGATTCGGCAGCCGCGCACGCATGCCGTTGACGTTGAAGGTGGCGATTCGCAGGTTTTTCATCGTCCGCAACTCCTGCCCGGTGGGATTGAAAATTGTGACCCCGCGAGCGCCGCCCAGGTTGCATCGAATGACGCAGAGATAGCCTCAGACGCGATTACGCAACCACTGCAGAAAGCCTCTTTTTGGCGCGACTACGGGCGCTTCCTCGGTCAGCGATTGCGCCTTGTGCAGGCGGAAATCGAGCAATGCCTGCATCGCATCGTGGATGTCGTGGCGCGCGTCCAGGCAGGGTTTCAGGTAGGACTTCTCGATGCGATACAGGGCGCAGAAAGTCTTCGCGGAAAAATCCGCCGGCAGCGCGGTGTCCGAGAGGATCCCGGCCTCGCCGATCACCTCGCCCGGCCCCATGCGTCCGGACTCCAGTGGCGCGCCGTGGCGCTTGAGCGTCACGGAAACCACGCCGGATTCAATGATGAACAAATGATCGCTGACCTCCCCGCCCGCCAGAATCGTTTCGCCGGCGCGGAAGGTTTGCAGGGTCATGTTCTGGCTGAAGGTGTCTTTCTCTTCTTCGCGCAGGGTCGAGAAGATCGGCGAGCTTTCCAGCAGCGCCCGTGGCCGCGACAAATGCGGCGCGGCGCTGGTTTCGGTGCTCGACAGCAGATTGACCCCGGACGCCTGCAAGTGTCGGTAAGCGAGATCGAACAGCTGATTGCGCACCACGCGCTTCTCGCCCATCGAGGCGACAAACCCGCTGATCTCGTATTCCGCGCCGCCGCTGGCAGAGCTTTTCAGCGCCACGCTGGGCGCGGGTGTGTCGAGCAACTGGCGGCAGCCCTGCATCGCTCGCTCCAGCGCCTCGATCACCGAGCTGGGCCGGGCATGGGGGCTGACAGGCACGCTGACCGAAACACCGAACATGTTGCTTGGGCGACTGAAGTTGATGATCTTGGCTTTGGCCGCCAGCGAGTTGGGAATCACTGCCATGCTGCCCTGGCTGGTCTGTAAACGCGTGGCGCGCCAGTCGATGTCGGTGACGCGGCCCTCGGTGCCGTCGATCGAGATCCAGTCGTCGAGTTGATAGGGCTTGGTGGTGTTGAGGACGATTCCGGAGAACACGTCGCTCAACGTGCTCTGCAAGGCCAGACCGACAATGATCGCCAACGCGCCGGAGGTCGCCAGCACGCCTTTGACCGGCAGATCGAGCACGTAAGCCAGTGCCGCGATGATCGCGATGAGAAAAATTACCGCGCCGAGCAAGTCCTGCAACAGCCGGCCGGTGTGGCCGACCCGTTGCATCATCACCGCACCGATCAACACCGTCAGGGTGCGCGCGCCGAACAGCCACCAACCGATCTGCAACCCGGTCGCCGCCAGATGCAACGGCACGTTGTCGGCCCACGGCGCCGGCTCCATCGGATTGAGGCCTTCGTTGAACAGAACAATGCTGAACAGGGCGAAAATCAGCACCCGCACCAGCAGTTTCCATTCGCTGCCGCGAGAGCTGATCAGCCGCCACAGGCCCAGATCGAGCAGGATCAGGATCAATGCGCAAAACAACGGATGTTCGGTCAGCAGAGACAGCATCAAACAACTCCGACAAAGGCCAATCGCGAGAAGATCGCACAGATTGGCTCAGTGTAGGAGCAATTGATTTCGGCGAATGACCAGCGTCTCGAAAACGCTGAAAAACCTGTGGGAGCGAGCCTGCTCGCGAAGGCGTTCTGTCAGTCACTACCCCTTAGACTGAATCAGAGCATTCGCGAGCAGGCTCGCTCCCACAGGGGCGTTTCAGTTGCCAGTAAAGCTCAGCGTCAGGCCTGCATCTGGCCAAAGCGCCCGGACTGGAAGTCGGCAAAGGCCTGGTGGATTTCCTGCTCGGTGTTCATCACGAACGGGCCATGGCCGACGATCGGTTCGTCGATCGGCTCGCCGCTGAGCAGCAATACCACAGCGTCTTCGCTGGCTTGCAGGGTGAGTCGATCACCGTCGCGTTCGAACAGCGCCAACTGCCCCACTGCCACCGATTCCGCGCCGTTGACCTGCACCGAGCCCTTCAACACCACCAGCGCGGTGTTGCGTCCTTCGTGCAAATCAAGCGTCAGCAACTTGCCAGCATTGAGGCGCAGATCCCAGACGTCGATGGGCGTGAACGTCCGCGACGGGCCGGTGTGCCCGGCGAATTCACCGGCGATCAGACGCAGGCTGCCGGCGTCGTCCTTGAGCGCGATGTTCGGAATATCCCGATCGAGAATGGTCTGGTAACCCGGCGCGGCCATTTTGTCCTTGGCCGGCAGGTTGACCCACAGCTGGACCATTTCCAGCTTGCCGCCGGTTCTGGCGAAGTTCTCCGAATGAAACTCTTCATGGAGAATGCCGGACGCTGCGGTCATCCACTGTACGTCACCCGGGCCGATGGTGCCGCCACTGCCAGTGGAGTCGCGGTGCTGCACTTCACCGTCATAAACGATGGTCACGGTTTCGAAACCACGGTGCGGGTGCTGGCCGACGCCACGCTGTTCTGTGGTCGGGGTGAATTCGGCGGGTCCGGCGTGATCGAGCAACAGAAACGGGCTGATGTGCTTGCCCAGGTTGTCGTAGGAAAACAGCGTGCGCACCGGGAAACCATCGCCGACCCAATGGCCGCGCGGGCTGGTGTAGATGCCGATGATGTTTTTCATGGGGTCTCCAATGTGTCATTGCATTGGATTCAGCCTAAAGGCATATCGAATATTCGACTAGAGGGTGCAAATCGGCCTGAGTGTTCCATAGACAGAACAATGGCCCGGTAGCGCCTTTCGCGAGCAGGCTTGCTCCTACAGGAGGCGGCATGGGCTCAGAGACAGCGCGCGAGGCTGTGCATGGCTTCGCGCAACCTGTCGATGGCGTGGCTGATGACCCCGTTGTCCCTGTCTCGGCAAGCCGTTTCCAGCTCAACACACGCCGCAACAACCCGCGCAGCCCCGACCATCTGCGCCCCGCCCCTGATGCGATGGGCCAACTCGCGCAAGTCTTCGCGGTCGCTCGCCTGCAATTGATCCAGAGCCTGGAGATCATCGCGCAGGCTGTTGCCGACTTCCTTGCGCAAGCGTTCGATCAACGAGTGGTCGGCACCGGCCATCTGTTCCAGGGCACTCAGATCAATCTCGACAGGCTCGGCGGCCGGCAGGTGAGCCTCGTGCGGCTCGCAAGAGTGGGCGCCGCTCAGGGCTTGCGCCAGATCATGCAAGCGAATCGGTTTGAACAGGCAGCCGTCCATGCCGGCATCCAGACAGCGCAGACGCTCTTCGATCTGCGCGTTGGCGGTAAAACCGAGAATCAGGCAACGCCTGCGTCCGGTGGCGGCTTCTTCGTCGCGAATCGCCTGCGCCAGCTCATAGCCATTGCGTCGCGGCATGTTGCAGTCGGTGATTAGCACATCGAAGGCCTGGGTTCGCCAGCGATCCAACCCCTGTTCACCATCACCGACGTCTACCGTGCTATGCCCGAGTTCGCTCAGTTGCCAGCACATCAGCAAGCGGTTGACCGGGTGATCGTCCACCACCAGCACGTTCAATACACAGGTGGCGGCCGCCGCGTCGGGGGTTGCCGCGGTGGTCGCCATCGCGGTCAGCAGTGGCAACTGCAGGTTGATTTCCACGCGTGTGCCTTGCCCGGGATCGCTGTCCAGACGCAACGTGCCGCCCATCATTTCGCAAAGGTTGCGACTGATCACCAGCCCCAGACCGGACCCGCTGCGCGCCGCTTGTGGACTATTGCCTGCTTGAACGAAGGGATTGAACAGGCGCTTTTGATCGGCGGCACTGATACCGATGCCGCTGTCTTGGATAAGCACTCGCACATTCACCTGCTCGTCCAATATCGCACCGATCTGCAGTTGAAGGCTGACCTCGCCGGCCTCGGTGAACTTGATCGCATTGCTCAGCAGATTCGACAGCACCTGCTTGAAGCGTGTCGGATCGATCAGCACGTCCATGTCGGCGCGCGGATCGAGTTCGATGCGCCACAACAAACGCTTCTGCCGCGCCAGCCCCTCGAACACCCGGCACACCGATGAAACGGTCTCGCGCAGATTGGCCCGCTCGGGGGCGAGGGACAAATGCCCCGACTCGATGCGGGCGATATCGAGAATATCGCCGATCAACGCCAACAGTTGCTGGCCGGCATTCGAGGCCACTTGAATCGCCAAGCGGTCAGTTACGCCCTCCTCCGCACGCTTGAGGGCCAGTTCGAGCATGCCGATCAACGCGTTCATGGGTGTGCGGATCTCATGGCTCATGGTCGCCAGAAAGGTGCTCTTGGCCCGATTGGCCTCGTCTGCGACATCCTTGGCCTGTTGCAGCTGCAGCAACCACTGTTGACGCTGGTGAATCTGCCGACGCTGCCAGCCGATCCAGAGCATTGCCAGCAGGAGCAAGGCCGCTGCGCCGGCGAAACCCAGCAGAATCTCCTGACGGTGGCGCAGCCAGTAGCTGTCTTCGACCACCACATCGTGGCTCCAGCGCTCGACCAGTTCATCCATCTGCTGCGGCGCGATGCTCAGCAACGCCTTGTTCAGAATCGAATGCAGCAACGCCGATTGCGGCGCCGTGGCCAAAGCGATGCGCGCCGGCTGGTCGCCAACGGTGCCGGTGATCCGCAGGCGGTCGCGGTACTGCCGGGCGATCAGAAAACGCGCCACCAGTAATGAGCTCACCGTCACATCGACCTGTCCTCTGGCAATCAGCGCCATGCCTTCGGCGGGGCTCTTGACCTCGACCAGACGCAGACCGGGCACGCGTTGCAGCAGGTAATCGCGCAATGGGTGGCCGCGATAGATGGCCAGGCGTTTGCCCGCCAGCGCCTCCAGCGGCAGTGGATGCGGCCCATGCGCAGCGCTGACCAGCACGAACGGATTGTTCAGATAGGCGCGGGTGAATTGCAGCTGCGCTTCACGCTCGGTGCTGGGCGTCACCACTGGCAATACATCGAGCTCACCGGCCTGGAGTTGTTCGAACTGATCGTTCAGTGAAGCGCCGCGCACGATCTCGAAATTCAGCCCGCTGCGCTGCGCAATCAGGCTCAATAACTGCGCCGACAATCCGCTGAAACGCCCGTCGGCACCGAAAAACGCCAGGGGCGCAAAGTCCTCGACAGCGCCCACCCGCACCGTCGGATGCTGTTCCAGCCACTGCTGCTCGGCGGCGCTGAGCTGCACCCGGGACTGTTCGGCCATTTCGGCGAGGCCGACACTCCAGCGCTGTTCGATCAGATGCCGGCGCTCCATGGGCACGGCCTGCAATGCCTTGTCGACGAGGCGCTTGAGCACCACGTCGCTGCGCAACAACGCAAAAGCGAAGGGGTTGGCGTCAAGCCCCGACGGCCCGGCCAATTGCAGGTCGTTGCGGTAATTGTTGTTGATCAGGTAGTTGGCACTGATGAAGTCGCCCAGATAGGCATCGTCGGCACCGAAAGCGACCGCGCCGAGTGCATCCATTGCCGAGGCATAAAGTTGCACCTGCGCGTCGGGGTAGAACGCCTGAACAGCGGCCAGTGGCAGGTAATCTTCGACCAGGGCGATGCGTTTGGCCGCCAGATCGGCAGGCAGTTTTTCGTCGTGGCGGGTGACCAGCATCGGCTGATCTTCAGCGTAGGGGCGCGAAAGGATAAAAGCCGGGTCAGCCACTTCAAAACTGTTCGATGTGCCCAGCAGATCGATCTCGCCGCGCTTGAGTGCGGCCATGACCGCAGGACGATCGGAGAAGCGCTGCACCTGGAGTTCGACGCCGAGCAGTTGCGCCACGAGATCGGCGTAATCGGCGGTGAGCCCTTCAAGCTCGTGCCGATTGCGGGTGATCTCGAACGGCGGATAGTCCCGCCCCGAAATGCCCATGCGCAACAGCGGATGCTCACGCAGCCACTGGCGTTCCCGCTCGTCGAGGCGAACCTGGACGTTGCCCGGTTCGGGGCGGGCCAGCACCTCCAGTATCTGCGGCGGTGCACCGGCGCAGACCGACGTCACCAGCCCCAGCCACAGCCATAGAATCCGCAGTCCCTGCGTCATGTCGGACACTCAGATCAAGTGATTGCGCTTGGCAAATTCGCGCAGGAGCACCAGTGACCCCAGACAGAGTTTCGCCATCATGCGGGTTTTATAGGTGCTGACGGTCTTGTGGCTCAAGTGCATTTCCTGAGCAATGGCCTTGTTCGGCTTGCCCAGCGCCAATTGCACGAAAATACATAACTCTCGATCGGACAGTTGATCGATCATCTCCTTTTCAGTGCGTTGCACAGCGTTGTACAGACCGCTGGTATTAGGCAACGCGGAGAAATAGGTGTGGCCGGACATCAGTGCCTTGATGGCTTCGTGCAGCAGGGTCAACTGATTGCTCTTGGTCACGTAGCCCATCGCCCCGGCACGCAAACAGCGCTCTTGATAATGCGTGGGCTCATGCATGCTGAACACCAGGACCCGGCAGCGCGCCGTCGGCGCCTTGATCTGGATGCGCGTGAGCACTTCCAGCCCGTCCATGGAGCCCAGCCCCAGATCGAGCACCACCAGTTGCGGATCATGCTCGCGGATCAACGGCACGACTTCATTGCCGTTGGACGCTTCATGAATCTGGGTGAAACCTTGAGCCTGCAGGACGATTCGGATAGCCGCGCGCACTACGGGGTGATCATCAACGATCAGCGCTGACTTCATTGGCACTCCTGCACAATCGTAAAAGACACCGCACCAGCCCGTTTCGGAGTTGGTGGCTGCGCCGGCACTGTTACATGGATGGACAAGCGAATCACCTGTCAAGTCTGACAGTTGTGCAGTCTGGATTTTTATGCATTGGCATGGCGCAACAACCAGTGTGTGTCAGGTGCTTGCCGGCGTTCGCCGGCGGCTTCGACCCTTGCCATCACCTGCCCGACGAGCTGTGAATTGGGCAGTGGCGCCGGGCTGATCTGCACGTTTTCCTGAGCGAAGCCTGCCAGTGCCTGCAACGGTGCTGACTGTTCGTTGTAGATCAGAGCGTGGCGAACCTGTGGGTTATCGAGCAGAAAGCCCAGCAGGTCCAGGGAGCCTGCCGCCAGTTCTGCATTGATCACCAGTACATCGAACGGCTCGCAGCCGTAGTCGACCAGAGTCAACAATTCGCCGAGATTCTGCACCGGGGCCACGCGGTAGTAGCCGAGCTCATTGAACAGGCGCTCGATTTTCATTCGATGAAAATGCTGCGGGTCGGCGATCAGGATGCGCAACGCTTTGTTGCTCATGGTCATTCTCCCGGTGAGGTTTGGGGAGGGCAAGACTACGCAAGCGCCGAGGCTAGCTCTGTAGGACTTTTCCTAAAAATCCGGCCATTCATCCGGGCATCCCCGCACTGACGGACGCACCGGTACTCCTGTAGGAGTGAGCCTGCTCGCGATGGCGGTGTGTCAGTCAACTTCAATGTCACTGCAATACCGCTATCGCGAGCAGGCTCACTCCTATAGGGGGCAGCATTACTGCCAGCCGAACCGACGGATGTAGAAGCCCTTCACCGCCTGGGTCAGCGCCATGTACGCCAGCAGGATCAGCGGCAGAAACAGGAAATACAGCGGCGGCAGCGCCTGCAATTTGAAGTAGTGCGCCAGCGGCCCCATCGGCAGGAAAACTCCCACCGCCATGATGATCGCGGTCATGACCATCAACGGCATGGCTGCACGGCTTTGCAGGAACGCAATCTTCGGCGTGCGGATCATGTGCACGATCAGCGTCTGGGTCAGCAACCCGACCACGAACCAGCCGGACTGGAACAGCGTCTGGTGATCCGCGGTGTTGGCATCGAACACGTACCACATCAAGGCGAACGTGGTGATGTCGAAAATCGAACTGATCGGGCCGAAGAACAGCATGAAGCGCCCGACATCCCCCGGTTGCCAGCGTTGCGGTTGTTTCAGCATCTCCTCATCGACGTTGTCGAAGGGAATGGCGATCTGCGAAATGTCGTAGAGCAGATTCTGCACCAGCAGGTGCATCGGCAGCATCGGCAGGAACGGGATGAACGCACTGGCGACCAGCACCGAGAACACATTGCCGAAGTTGGAACTGGCGGTCATCTTGATGTACTTGAGCATGTTGGCGAAGGTGCGCCGCCCTTCGAGCACGCCCTCCTCCAGCACCATCAGGCTTTTTTCCAACAGAATGATGTCCGCCGCTTCCTTGGCGATGTCTACCGCGCTGTCGACGGAAATGCCGATATCGGCGGTGCGCAGCGCCGGCGCGTCGTTGATGCCGTCGCCCATGAACCCGACCACATGGCCATTGCCCTTGAGCACACGGACGATGCGCTCCTTGTGCGACGGCGTCAGTCTGGCGAAGACGTTGGTGCTCTCGACCGCCACGGCCAGTTCGGCATCGCTCATGCGCTCGAGGTCGTTGCCCAGCAGCAACCCCTGTTGGGCGAGGCCGACCTCGCGGCAGATCTTCGCCGTGACCAGTTCGTTGTCGCCGGTCAGCACCTTCACCGCTACGCCATGCTCGGCCAAGGCCTTGAGCGCCGGTGCGGTGCTGTCCTTCGGTGGATCGAGGAACGCCACGTAACCGATCAGGGTCAGTTCATTTTCATCAGCCAGGCTGTAAGTGTCGCGACCTTCGGACATCGAGCGGGCGGCCACGGCCACCACGCGCAAGCCTTCAGCGTTGAATGCTGCGGTGACCTGACGAATCCGGGTCAGCAATTCATCGCTCAAGGCTTCATCGACTTCGCCATGACGCACGCGACTGCACACCGCCAGCACTTCCTCGACCGCGCCTTTGCAGATCAGCTGATGTGGCTGATCGCGGCCCTCCACGACGACCGACATACGCCGGCGATTGAAGTCGAACGGGATCTCGTCGACCTTGCGAAACGCCGTGCCGACTTTCAGTTCACGGTGGATTTCCACGTGTTCCAACACCGCTACATCCAGCAGGTTTTTCAGGCCGGTCTGGTAGTAGCTGTTGAGGTAGGCCAGTTCCAGCACTTCGTCGCTGTCTTCGCCCCAGACGTCGACGTTGCGCGCGAGAAAGATCTTGTCCTGAGTCAGCGTGCCGGTCTTGTCGGTACACAGCACGTCCATGGCGCCGAAGTTCTGGATCGCATCAAGGCGTTTGACGATGACCTTTTTGCGCGACAGAAACACGGCGCCTTTGGCCAGGGTCGAGGTGACGATCATCGGCAGCATTTCCGGGGTCAGGCCGACGGCAATCGACAGCGCGAACAGCAGCGCTTCGGTCCAGTCGCCCTTGGTGAAACCGTTGATGAACAGCACCAGCGGCGCCATGACGAACATGAAGCGGATCAGCAGCCAGCTGACCTTGTTGACGCCCTGCTGGAACGAGGTCACCGCCCGGTCCGTCGCGCCGACCCGTTGTGCCAGCGCGCCGAAATAGGTGCTGTTGCCGGTGGTGAGAATCAGCGCAACAGCACTGCCGGAGACGACGTTGGTGCCCATGAACAGAAGGTTGTCCAGCTCCAGCGGATTGCGCGTGTCGCGATTCCCCTGATGAATGAATTTCTCCACCGGCATCGATTCGCCGGTCATCGCAGCCTGACTGACGAACAGGTCCTTGGCGCTGAGCACGCGGCAATCGGCGGGAATCATGTCACCGGCCGACAGTACGATGAGATCGCCGGGCACCAGTTGCCTGATCGGCACTTCCCGGCGTGGGCCATCCCGGCGCAGCACCGTGGCGGTGTTGCTGACCATGGCTTTGAGCGCATCGGCGGCCTGATTGGATTTGCTCTCCTGCCAGAAGCGCAGCAGCGTCGACAGCACCACCATGGAGAAAATCACCACGGCAGCCTTGAGGTCTTCGGTCAGCCAGGAGATCACCGCGAGCAAGGTCAGCAGCAGGTTGAACGGGTTTTTGTAGCAGTGCCACAGATGGGTCCACCACGGCAGCGGTTGCTCGTGTTCGACCTCATTGAGGCCATGTCGCGCGCGCAGTGCATCGGCTTCGACATCGGTGAGGCCCTCGCCGTGGGTGCCCAGTGACGACAGCAACGCAGCGCTGTCCTCATGGGCGGCGGCAACCAGCTTACTGGCGAGCGTCGGCGGCACTTCACGGCTGACCGTGGTGTCGTTGATCGAGTCCAGCAGCGCCAGACGACGAAAGTGTCGGGCGATATGGCGGCTGCGCAGAAAGCCTGCGAAAAATTCCTTGAGCTTCAGTTTCATGGCTGTGTCCCCTGTGGTCAGCCGGGAAACCGTCGAGCAGGTACCGCCACGCCTCGGCACCGGGAAAAACCGGCACGGCAAGGCGTGGCGCGCCGGTCGGCAATGACAGGCGTGTCGATAGGCGGCGATGACGACTGAGGTCGTCAGCACGCTTGGTTCAGTGTCGATGAGAGGGACGTCGAGACATGACCCAGGACTGGCCATGCACGGGATGCCGCTGCTCGCTGTTACGGCGAGACAACGGCAGGGAAAGACTGCGCGTTATCTTGCCGAGAATCTGCCGGTGATCGAGACCGGCCGACAACTGTCACTCGAACAAGTACCCACTGTGGGTCTCCGCAATTGATGAAAACGCGCGCAGCTTACGCCCGCAGCGAAATGGCTGGAAGAGGTGTTGGCGGGGAATGTGGCGGGTGTTCAGGAAGGGTTCAGGATTCAGCTTTGCGGTGCTGGCAAAGGCTCCTTCGCGAGCAGGCTCACTCCTACATTTGTCCTGCGTACACAGATCCTTGTAGGAGCGAGCCTGCTCGCGAAGGCGGTATGTCAGGCAATGCAGACTCAGCTGGCAGTCGCCAACAGCAACTCCGCCACCGAGCGACTATGCCCGCGCTGTTTGCCATGCTCATACAGCGAGCCGGCGATTTCGTCGGCGCGGATCGGCAGCACCGACAGCAGCGTATCGCTCAGGCCATGGCTGGCCTGGCAGAAGCCCTGCATATAAATGCCAGCCTTGCAGCGCTCGTCGGTGATCAGTTTGTAATTGCGATCGACTTCGAATTCGCCGAGGTACTCCTCCAGCGGCGCGAGCAATTTGCGGTGCATCTGCCGCTCGTAACCGGTGGCGAGCACCACGGCGTCATAAATGCGCACCGTGACCTCGCCTGTGGCGTTGTTGCGCACCGCCAGTTCGATGCCGTTTGCCGTGGCAGTGGCGCTCTCGACGGTGGTCAGGGTGCGGAAGGCATGGCGGGCAATCCCGGAAACCTTCTGCCGGTAGAAGATGCCGTAGATGCGTTCGATCAGGTCGATGTCGACCACCGAATAGTTGGTGTTGTGGTACTCGTTGACCAGCCGTTCGCGCTCGACGCTGTTCTGCTGGAACACCAGGTCGGTGAACTCCGGCGAAAACACTTCGTTGACGAACGGGCTGTCGTCCGCAGGCTTCAAGGCCGAGCCGCGCAGGATCATGTCGACCTGCACCGAAGGGAACGAATCATTGAGGTCAATGAAGGCTTCCGCCGCGCTCTGCCCGCCACCGATGATCGCGATGCTCATCGGTTGATTGCTCACACAGGGCTGGCGGGCCATTTGCGACAGGTATTGCGAATGGTGGAACACCCGGTGATCGCCCTTGAGCGCCTTGAATGCCTCCGGAATACGCGGTGTGCCGCCGGCGCTGACCACCACCGAACGCGTGGTGCGCACGAACTGCTGGCCGTCGCTGCCGCGGGAAATCACGCGCAAGGCTTCCACCTGCTGGTTATGCAGGACCGGTTCGATGAACTGCACTTCTTCACCGTAACGGCTCTGCTCGGTGAACTGCCCGGCGACCCAGCGCAGGTAGTCGTTGTACTCCATGCGGCATGGATAGAAGGTGCCGAGGTTGATGAAATCGACCAGCCGTCCGTGGTGCTTGAGGTAATTGACGAAGGAATACGGGCTGGTGGGATTGCGCAGGGTCACCAGGTCCTTGAGGAAGGAAATCTGCAATTCGCTCTGCGTCGACAATGTATTGCCGTGCCAGCTGTAATTGGCCTGCTTGTCGAGGAACAGCACATCCAGTTCGCCCTGGGTCGTACCGCGTTCCTGCAAGGCGATGGCCAGTGCCAGGTTCGAAGGGCCGAAACCGACGCCGATCAGGTCGTGAACGATGGGCGATGCATTTGCCTGTGTCATTTCCAGTGTCCTCTGGATGAACCCCTCAACGCGGGGAAAAAAGCCTGGGTGGCCTGACCGGCCTGAATCAGGTCAGCAGGTCGTCTGTTGAGTAGGAACGAGGACGATGAGAGGAAATTTAACCGGCGCGGATCACTGGCCATCCCATTGCTGGATGCGCAAGCGGCAATGCTTCATGGCGTTGACGATGTGTTTTTCCACCAGCGCCCGGGAGATGCCGAGGGTCTGGGCGATTTCCGGGTGGGACAGGCCTTCGATCTTGCGCAGCAGAAAACTGTCGCGACACAGCGGCGGCAATTCGGCCAGCGCGCGCTGGAGCATTTCCAGACGCTGACCATGATCGAGGGTGCCATGAGGCGAGGGAGTGAAATAGCGCTCTTCGTTATCCAGCACGTCCAGCGATTCAACCTGGCGCAGCGCGTTGCGGCGGTGATCGTCGATAACCAGGTTCAGCGCGGTGCGATAAAGGAAGGCCCGCGGTTGTTCGATCGGCACTTCGCTGGAGCGCTCCAGCACGCGTACATAGGCGTCATGCACCACATCCTCGGCGACCTGACGGTTGCCCAGTCTGGCGTTGAGGAAACACACCAGCTCACGATAGTAGTTTTCCAACATGACTCCCGACCGCATCGATGCCGTTTCTGTCCTTGAGCGCACTGATCCGGCCTGCGGATAACGCAGTAGCAAGATAGTGGCAACTTGAAGTGCGTAATTTATAGTAATTCTCATATAGATTTAAAGAGCTGATTCCATATACCGGACAAATAGTGGTAGTCCGGCGCGCGGCAACGCGATGTGTCCGCGGCTAAATTCCATGGCCCATGCCTCGTTTACAGGACAGCCCCTGTGTCCGTCGTGCCTTGCGACGGGCCGCAACCACTGGCCGGAACCCTGCATGAATCGTCCCCGCCCCGCCCGACGCGCGCTGTTCGCCGCCCTCTGTCTGATTCCCGTGATCGCCGTTGCTGCCTGGCAGGTTTTGCCGCCCGGTCGCGACGCCGTTGCCACCGTGCAGGTCAGCCGGGGCGATATCGAAAACAGCGTGACGGCGCTCGGTACCTTGCAACCGCGCCGCTACGTGGATGTCGGCGCGCAGGCCTCGGGGCAAATTCAGAAGATTCACGTCGAGGCCGGCGACGCGGTCAAGGAAGGCCAACTGCTGGTGGAAATCGACCCCTCAACGCAGAAAGCCAAGCTCGATGCCGGACGCTTCTCCATCGAAAATCTCAAGGCGCAGCTGCAGGAGCAACGTGCCCAGCACGATCTGGCGCAGCAGAAATACCAGCGCCAGCAGAAACTGGCCGCCGGTGGCGCCACCCGCGAGGAAGACGTGCAGACCGCCCGCGCCGAGGTGCGTGCGACCCAGGCGCGCATCGACATGTTCCAGGCACAGATCCGTCAGGCTCAGGCCAGCCTGCGCAGCGACGAGGCGGAGCTCGGCTACACGCGCATCTACGCACCGATGAGCGGAACCGTCGTGGCCATTGGTGCGCGCGAAGGCCAGACCCTCAACGCCCAGCAACAGACCCCGCTGATCCTGCGCATCGCCAGGCTTTCACCGATGACGGTCTGGGCCGAGGTTTCGGAGGCCGACATCGGCCATGTCAAACCGGGCATGACCGCCTATTTCACTACTCTCAGCGGCGGCAACCGACGCTGGAGCAGCACCGTGCGGCAGATCCTGCCGGTGCCGCCGCGCCCGCTCGAACAGAATCAGGGCGGCAGTCCCACCAGTGGCCGCAGCGGCAGCGAACGCGTGGTTCTGTATACCGTGCTGCTCGACGTCGATAATGCCGATCACAGCCTGATGACCGACATGACCGCCCAGGTGTTCTTCGTCGCGCAACAGGCGCAGGACACCCTGACCGTGCCGAGCGCCGCCCTGCAACCGGGCTCGCGTCCACAGTGGCAACGGGCGCAGATCGTCGCCGCCAACGGTGATATTCAGGCGCGGGAAGTGCGCACCGGCATCAGCGATCGCCTGCGCACCCAAGTCCTGGAAGGTCTGGCCGAGGGCGAACATATTCTCAGCGCGCCGGCCAGCGGTCATGGGGGCTGAATGCACACGCGTCTGATCGACCTGCGGCAGATCCGCAAAGCCTACGGCGGTGATGACAGCCCGCTGGTGGAAGTGCTGCGCGGGATCGATCTGTCGATCCACGCCGGCGAATTCGTCGCCATTGTCGGCGCCTCCGGTTCGGGCAAGTCGACGCTGATGAACATCCTCGGTTGCCTTGACCGGCCTACCAGCGGCGAATATCGCTTCGCCGGGGAAAATGTCGCTCAGCTGGACAGCGATGAACTGGCCTGGCTGCGCCGCGAAGCATTCGGATTTGTCTTTCAGGGCTATCACCTGATCCCCTCCGGCTCGGCGCAGGAAAACGTCGAGATGCCGGCCATCTACGCCGGCACCCCGGCCGCCGAGCGGCATGCCCGCGCCTTTGCGCTACTGGAACGTCTTGGCCTCGGCAGTCGCACCGGCAACCGTCCGCATCAGCTTTCCGGCGGTCAGCAACAGCGGGTGTCGATTGCCCGTGCGCTGATGAACGGCGGCCACATCATCCTCGCCGACGAGCCGACCGGCGCTCTCGACAGCCACAGCGGCGCCGAGGTCATGACCCTGCTCGACGAGCTCGCCGATCAGGGTCACGTCGTCATCCTCATCACCCACGACCGCGAAGTGGCGCAACGGGCCAAGCGCATCATCGAAATCCGCGACGGTCTGATCATCAGTGACAGCGCCGGGCATGCGTCCACGCCCTCTTCGGCCAATCCCGGCGCGCTGCAAGCGGTCGACCTGCGCCAGCGCCTGAGCAGTGGCAGCAGCCAGACCGGAGCCTGGAAAGGTGAACTGGTCGACGCCGTGCAAGCCGCGTGGCGAGTGATGTGGATCAACCGTTTTCGCACGGCGCTGACACTGCTGGGCATCGTTATTGGTGTGGCCTCAGTGGTAGTGATGCTCGCCGTTGGCGAAGGCAGCAAGCGCCAGGTCATGGCGCAAATGGGTGCGTTCGGCTCCAACATCATTTACCTCAGCGGCTCGGCACCGAACCCGCGCACGCCCGAGGGCATCATCACCCTCGACGACGTCGCCGAACTGTCCGCCCTGCCCCAGGTGGAGCGGATCATGCCGGTCAACGGCTCGACCGCCGGCGTGCGGTTTGGCAATGCCGACCACAGCAGTTACGTCGGCGGCAATGACACCAATTTCCCGGTGATTTTCAATTGGCCGGTGATCCAGGGCAGCTATTTCACCCAGGCCGATGAAGACAGCGCCGCCGCTGTCGCGGTGATCGGCACCAAGGTCCGCGACAAGTTGCTCAAGGATGTCGCCAACCCGATCGGTCAATACATCCTCATCGAAAATGTGCCGTTCCAGATCCTCGGCGTGCTCGCGGAAAAAGGCGCCAGCTCTGGCGACTCGGATAGTGACAACCGCATCGCCGTGCCCTATTCGGCGGCGAGCATGCGCCTGTTCGGCAGTCGCAATCCGCAATACGTGGTGATCGCCGCCAAGGATGCGCGCAAGGTCAAGGACGCCGAACAGGCGATCGAGCAGGCGATGCTGCGGCGGCACCACGGCAAGAAGGATTTCGAGCTGACCAACAATGCCGCCATGATCCAGGCCGAGGCGCGCACGCAAGGCACGCTGTCGCTGATGCTGGGTGCGATTGCGGCGATTTCCCTGCTGGTCGGCGGCATCGGCGTGATGAACATCATGCTCATGACCGTGCGCGAACGTACGCGGGAGATCGGTATTCGCATGGCCACTGGCGCACGCCAGCGCGACATCCTGCGCCAGTTCCTCACTGAAGCGGTGATGCTGTCGGTGGTCGGCGGTATTGCCGGGATCGGCCTGGCGCTGCTGGTCGGCGGCGTGTTGTTGCTCAGCGGTGTGTCGGTTGCCTTTCAAGCGCTGGCGGTGATCGGCGCGTTTGCCTGTGCGCTGGTCACCGGTGTCATTTTCGGCTTCATGCCGGCCCGCAAAGCTGCCCGGCTCGACCCGGTCACGGCCCTCACCAGTGAATGATCGACCTATGAAAGTGCGACTGACGTTTCTCGCCGCCAGCCTGTTGCTGGCGGCCTGCAGCAGCCCGGCGCCGCGCCTCGACAGCGGCGTGCAGCCACCAAGCGCGTGGCAGTCCGCCGACAGCCACGGCGCGTTGCAAAGCAATCGGCAATGGTGGACGCAGTTCGGCAGCCCTGAACTGGAGCGGCTGGTGGAACAGGCGCGGCTGGGCAGCTACGACCTCGCCGCCGCGATGGCGCGGGTCCGACAGGCCCAGGCCAGCGCAACCATTGCCGGCGCTCCGCTGCTGCCGGAACTCAAGGCCGGATTGAATGCCAACCGGCAGAAACTGATCCACGGCAAGGGCTACAGCCAACTGGATGTCAGCCCGGAAAATCGTTCGCTGGATTATTACGATGCCGAGCTCAGCGCCAGTTACGAGATCGATTTCTGGGGCGCCAATCGTGCCGCGCGCGACAGTGCCGTGTTCGCTGTGCAGGCCAGCGAGTTCGACCGCGCCACCGTCGAACTGACCTTGCTCAGCGGCGTCGCCAACAGCTACACCCAGGCCCTCGCCTTGCGTGAGCAGGCGCGCATTGCCGAACTCAATCTGAAAAATGCGCAGAACGTGCTGCATCTGGTGCAGACTCGTTTCGACGCCGGCAGCGCCACCGCGCTGGAACTGGCCCAGCAGAAAAGTCTGGTGGCCGAACAACAACGTCGCCTGCCGCTGGTGCAACAACAGGCCCGCGAAGCATTGATCAGCCTCGCCGCCCTGCTCGGCCAGCCGGTGCAGGCGTTGCGGTTGCCCGAGCAATCCTTCGCCCAATTGCACTGGCCGGACATCGCCAGTGGCGTGCCGAGCGACTTGCTGAGCCGCCGCCCGGACATTGCCAGCGCTGAAGCCAGACTGGCAGCGGCGCAGGCTGATGTCACTGTTGCCCGCGCCGCGATGCTGCCGAAAATCACCCTCAAGGCGAGCCTCGGCAGCGGCGCCGATCTGGCCGCCGACCTGCTGCGCACGACGTTCTACAACCTGTCGTCAGGACTCACCGCGCCAATCTTCAACAACGGCCGCCTCAGCGCCGAACGCGACAAGGCCAAGGCCCGCCAGGACGAACTGCTGGAGTCCTATCGCGGGGCGATCATCAACGGTTTCGCCGACGTCGAAAAAGCCCTCAGCAGCATCCGCGGCCTCGACGAACAGCGGCAATGGCAAAGCGAAGAACTGACCCAGGCACAAACCGCCTTTGACATCGCCCAGAGCCGCTACCAGGCCGGCGCCGAAGACCTGCTCACCGTCCTGCAAACCCAGCGCACGCTGTATGCCGCGCAGGATCTGAACGTGCAACTGCGCCAGTCGCGGCTGCAGGCGAGCATTGCGCTGTACAAAGCGTTGGGGGGTGGCTGGTAGGAGCTGACGAGTGCAACGAGGCTGCGATCTTTTGATCTTGATCCTTAAATGCAAGAGCAAAAGATCGCAGCCTTCGGCAGCTCCTACACGGATATCGTGTCCACCGTGTGCAAATCCAGGGCACGCTGAATGCGGTGCTTGCGCTGTACAACGCGCTGGGGGGGGGCTGGGAAGAGATCTGAGAGCGACGCGGCGACTGGACTGACGCCTTCGCGAGCAGGCTCGCTCCCACAGGGATCTGTCAGTCCGGCCAAAATACTCGCCCCGCCAAATACCTCCTGTAGGAGTGAGCCTGCTCGCGAAGAGGTCGTGTCAGGCAATGATGCATTGGATGACACACCGCATTTGCGGGCAGGCTCTCAAAGTGGGTATTGGGCATTTTGAGATAGCTATCGCGAGCAGGCTCACTCCTACAAGAGCAAGAGCAAGAGCAAAAGATCGCAGCCTTCGGCAGCTCCTACAGTCTCCGCGTTCACCTCTAGGTCGAGTGTCAGCTCGCCTGCGGCTTTTGATCTTGATCCTCCAGCGACGTCGGAAGGCTGAGCGGAGGGATTGATCCGGGCGTGGGAGCGTAGCGACCGTCTGGCGCAGCCAGACACAGCGGAAGGAGGTGCAGCGAAGCAAACCGGA